>NZ_JBVHLU010000070.1:0-61088 GCF_055558835.1 Embleya sp. NPDC025285 | reverse complement strand
GCTGCAACCTTTACCTCCCATTGCGCATACTCCCCCCCCCCCCCCCCCCCCCCCCCCCCCCCCTCCCCCCCCCCCCCCCCCCCCCCCCCCCCCCCCCCCCCCCCCCCCTCCCCCCCCCCCCCCCCCCCCCCCCCCCCCCCCCCCCCCCCCCCCCCGGGCAACGATCGGCCGGGTCGGGGCGGCCGATCGGGTCTGCTCAGAACCAGGGGTGCCAGTGGTGGATCGCGGTCGAGGTCTCGGCGATGTTGGCGTTGTCCTGGTCGATCACCACGACGCCCGAGTTGCCGTTCACGCCCGCGGTGTTGTTCTGGTTCGAGGCACCCGCGCCGGTCGCGCTCTGCTGCGTGGCGTTGTAGTTGCCGTCGACACCGCCGAGCACGTTCCCGCTGCCACTGTTGGTGGTGGTGGAGGTCGTGGTCGACGCGTTCGAGCCGTTGTCGCCGACGGTGCCGTTGCCGCCGTCCGCGGCGGCGGCACCCGCGCCCAGGAAGAGCAGGCCGGCGGCGAGGGGAGCTACGGCGAGGGTGCCGAGCTTGCGGTTCATGGGGATCCTCCGTGTATCGCGGATCCGGGCGGGGCCCGGGCGTCATCAGGTACGGCATCAGGTGGTGCACGGGCCGTCGCGGAGGGCGAACGATCCGACCCCGGAGACGACTTCGTGTGACCAAGCTGTCGCAAACAGTGACAACAAATCCAGTCATCCGGCCCGGCTTCGCTCGGGAGAGTGACATGGGAGCCCCGAAACCCCAACGAGCGCCGGTACAGAGGGTTGCGATCTCACCAGGATTTCCACCGATTCGGCGTAGAATTTCGGCCATTCTGGCCGAATTTCATGGCTTTGTCGATGAACGGTGAGTGACCGCAGCGCAGTTCCCTACCGGCCGAGCGCGGAAGAGCGCCTCAAGTCGTCGCGTGGGCCCCCATCGGGGGGCGCGCACTCCCGTCTTCACGCGAGCTTCACGAATACCGGGTTTGAGTTAGGTTGCCGGCATGCCTGTCGTCGTCACCGGAGCCGACCAGCCCCTCGGTCGCGCCGTCGCGTTCGAACTCGCCGCCTCGGGGGCCGAGGTGCGGGTCACCGTCCGGGATCCGGGCGCGGTCGGCGCGCTGCGCGCGGCCGGCCTGCGCGTCTCGGTCGGCGACCTGTCCGACCCGCTGCGACTGGGCGCCGTGCTGGAGGGCGCGCACACCGTGCTGCACCTGGATCGCGGCGCGGACGGAGCCGGCTCGCCGGGTGACACGTGGGAGTGGTTGCTGGAGGCCGCCGAGGGTACGGATCTCCAGCGGATCGTCACGGTCCTGCCCCAACCTCCGACCCGTTCCCTCGTACGGGGGTACGAATTGATCATCCGTCGGTTGCCCGCCGGCGACGCCGAGGGGCCCGGATACCCGGATCCGGCGCTGGTCCGCGAGTTGGTCGAGGCCGATCGTCGGGCCCGGTGAGGGACGTCGGCGCGGGCGGGCGACGCGAGAGCGACGCCGATCGTCCGGGAGGATGGCCTTGATCACCGCATTTGCCCGTTCATGACCGGGAATTCGGAACCGCGGTGGATGTTCGATTCGTCGAATGGGTTGTGGGATGTGGCTCTCGGCTCCGGCCGGGCCGCGGCTCGGCCCCGGATGAAGGGACTACCCGTACATGTCAGCAGGATCGAAGCCGCTCTCGTCGAGGCGGTCCGGGGCCCGATGGCGCGTGGTGCCCGCACTGATACTCGGCGTGCTCCTGCTCGTGTCGGGCTGCTCCGACGACGGCGGTGACGGCGGCAGGAAGACCGACGGCGGGAACACCGCGACCGCCAAGGGCGACCAGAAGAAGGGCGCCGATCCGGCGGCGATCACGCTGACCCCGGCCGACGGCGCGACCGCGATCGACCCGCAGGCCCCGATCACGATCGCGGTCAACGGGGGCAGGCTCGGCCAGGTCAAGGTCGTCAACGCGCGGAACGAGCCGGTCGACGGCACGCTCGACCCGGACGGCAAGACCTGGAAGCCCAAGGTCGCCTTCACCCTCGGCGGCAAGTACACGGTCGACGCGACCGCCACCAACGCCGACAACACACCCACCACCGCGCGCGCGACGTTCAGCACGGTGTCCGCCGACAAGAAGGTCACCGCGAGGTTCAGCCCCGAGGACGGCGCCACCGTCGGCGTCGGCTTCCCGGTGTCGCTGACCTTCGACTACCCGGTCCGGAACAGGGCCGCCGTGGAGAAGGCGCTGTCCGTCGACGTCGAGCCCAAGGTCGAGGGCGCCTGGCACTGGTTCGACGACACCCGGGTGGACTATCGGCCCAGGGACTACTGGGCGCCCGGCACGAACGTGAAGGTCAACCTGAACCTGCGCGGGGTCGACGTCGGAAACGGCGCGATCGCCAACCAGTTCAAGAGCTACAGCTTCAAGGTGGCCGCCACCAAGCGGATCGCGATGGTGGACGTGAAGGCCCACACGATGAAGGTGTACGAGAACGATCAGTTGATCAAGACCATCCCGATCACGGCCGGCAAGTCGCCGAAGTACAGCACGTGGAACGGGAAGATGGCGATCACCGAGAAATTCGAGAAGACCCGGATGAACTCGCAGACCGTGGGTCTGGGCAGCGAGTACGACATCGACGACGTGCCGTTCGCGATGCGGATCACCACGTCGGGCACCTTCGTGCACGGCAACTACTGGGCCGACCCGAGCGTCTTCGGCAGCGAGAACACCAGCCACGGCTGCGTCTCGATGACGAAGGAGAACGCCAAGTGGCTGTACGACCGGGTGATCCCGGGCGACGTGGTGGACATCTCCGGCTCCGACGAGCGCGTGGTGGACCCGGACAACGGCTTCGGCGACTGGAACGTGCCGTGGGACAAGTGGGTCGCGGGCGCGACTCCGGGCAGCGGCGCACCGACGACCACGACGCCGACGCACTGACGACCGCTCCGACGACCACGACGCCCGAGCGCCGACTCGACGCGCCCGACCCGGGGCCGCGACCCACGCGGTGGCGGCCCCGCTCGCGGCCTCGCCCGGTGCCGGCGCCTAAGGTCGGGTCGAACCCATCAGGGCTGACCGAAGGAGAGCGTCATGGGCGAATTCGTGAACCTGGAAGTGGCCGACGGCGTCGGCACGATCCGGCTGAGCCGGCCGCCGATGAACGCGCTGAACCGGCAACTCCAGGAGGAGTTGCGGGCGGCGGCGCAGGAGGCGGGCGAGCGGGCCGACGTGCGCGCGGTCGTGCTGTACGGCGGTGAGAAGGTGTTCGCGGCGGGCGCGGACATCAAGGAGATGGCCGACATGTCCTACGTCGACATGGCCGACCGGGGCGCCGCGCTTCAATCCTCGTTCACCGCGGTCGCCGAGATCCCCAAGCCGGTGGTCGCCGCGATCACCGGCTTCGCGCTCGGCGGCGGTTGCGAACTCGCGCTGTGCGCGGACGTCCGGGTATGCGCCGACACCGCGAAGCTGGGCCAGCCGGAGATCACCCTCGGCATCATCCCGGGCGCGGGCGGCACCCAGCGGCTGCCCCGGCTGATCGGCCCCGCCAAGGCCAAGGACCTGATCTTCACCGGCCGCTTCGTCGCCGCCGACGAGGCGCTCGCGATCGGCCTGGTGGACCGGGTGGTCCCGGCCGAGGACGTGTACGCCGAGGCGGTGAAGTGGGCGGCCCGATTCGCCAACGGCCCGGCCTACGCGCTGCGCGCGGCGAAGGAGGCGATCGACCGCGGCCTCGACGTCGACCTGGACACCGGCCTGGAACTGGAACGACTGCAGTTCACCGCGCTGTTCGCCACCGAGGACCGCGACACCGGCATGCGCGCCTTCATCGCCAAGGAAAAGCCCGAGTTCACCGGCCGCTGACCACCGCGCGACTCGAACCGACCGCACCCGCGGAGCCGGTGCCGCCGCCCCCCGGCGCCACCGGCCCCCGGGCTCGGCGCTACGGCGTCCGGCCCGCCTGGACCACGCCGGATTCGTAGGCGAAGACGACGGCCTGGGCACGGTCGCGGACGCCGAGTTTGGCGAACAGGCCCGTGGCGTGGTTCTTGACCGTCTGGACGCCGATGCTCATCGACGCGGCGATCTCGGCGTTGTCCAGGCCGGCCGCGATCAGCCGCAGCACCTCCACCTCGCGCGGGGTCAGGTCGCGCAGGGCGGTCGACGAGGGCTGCGGGGCCGACGGGGCCTTGACGAAGGACTCGATCAGCCGGGTGAGCAGTCGTGGCGCGACCGCGGCCTCGCCCAGGTGCACGGTGTAGACCGCCGCGATCAGATCCTCGGGCGACACGTCCTTGGGCAGGAAGCCGATCGCGCCCGCGCGCAACGCGCCGACCACGTATTCGTCCATGTCGAACGTGCTCAGCGCGAGCACCCGGCACTCGGGCAGTTCCTCGGACAGCCGCGCGGTGGCCTTGACGCCGTCGAGCACGGGCATCCGGATGTCCATCAGGATCACGTCCGGGTGCAGCCGATGTGCGGCCTCGACGGCCTGCGCGCCGTCGCCGACCTCGCCGATCACCTCGATGCCGGGGTCCGAGCGCAGAATCAGGGCCAGACCCCGACGCACGAGCGGCTGATCATCCGCCAGCAGCACGGTGATCGGGGGTGCGTCCAGGCTCATCTCGGTTCCAGTCCTCTCCAGGCTCCGCCGGCGGCAGCGGCACCAGCGCCGTCACACGGTAGCCGCCTTCCGGGCGCCTGCCCGCCACCAGCGTCCCGCCGTGCACCGCGACGCGCTCGCGCATACCCAGGAGACCGTACCCACCGCCCACCATCGCCGACCCACCGCCGTCGCCGTCGTCGCAGATCTCCACCAGGACCCGATCCGATCGGTACTCCAACCGGACGAAGGCGCGCGCGTTCCCCGCGTGTTTGCGCGCGTTCGTGAGCGCCTCCTGCACGACCCGGTACAGCGTGAGCCCGGTGGCCGGCGGCAGCGACCGCGGCTCGCCGAGCACCTCGTACTCGGTGGGCAAACCCGCCGCGCACGAGTCGGTGATCAGCCGGTCGATCTCCGCGATCCCCGGCTGCGGCGCCGAGGGCGCCTCCTCGACGACGTCGGCGCCGCGCAGCACACCGAGCAGTTGGCGCATCTCGCGCATCGCGGTACGGCCGGACGACTCCAGTGTCACCAGCGCGGCCTTGGCGGTCTCCGGGTCGCGATCGAGGGTGGAGCGCGCGCCGCCGGACATCAGGTACATCGTGGTGATGTGGTGCGCGACGATGTCGTGCAGCTCGCGCGCGATCCGCCGGCGCTCGTCGGCCACCGCGCGATCCGCCAACAGCCGTCGGTTCAGCGCCACCTGGTCCTGCCGGCTGCGCACCCCGACGCCGACTGCGATCAGCAGGCAGATCGTCATCAGGTTGGGGAGCATCGCGAACGGCACCGACCAGCCGATCAGGACGTCGCGCGTCACCTGAGTCGCGAGCACCGCGGCGCCGGCGATACCGGCGACTCGGTACGAACAGAACCGGGCCACCGTGTACAGCCCGACCGCGGGGGCCAGGCCGAAGTTGTGCGTCGCCGGATCGGCGGCCCACACCGGCACCGGTTGCACCGCGATCACCGCGGCCAGTACCGGCACCGGATGCCGACGTCGCACGATCATCAGCACACCGCCGGCCGCGAGCAGCAGCACCGCGAGCACCGACATGTGCGGGCCGGCGCGGTGGCCGGTCGTGAGGTACGCGGCGACGTCGGCCGCCACACACGCGAGCGCGATCAGCAGGTCGTTCCGGGTCCACGGGAAGGCCCGGACCCGGCGCCGGACCAGCCGCAGCAGGCCCTTCGGCGGCCCGGGATCGGGCGCCTCCGGGTCCGGCTTGCTCGCCGGCGCCGAAGCGCCCGGCGCGACGACGAGGTTCATGCACCCATTCCATCCTCTTCGACCCTGTTCCTGAACCTCATCGCAGACGATCCGCACCCCCGGACCCGAGTCCTGGTTGTGCGTGACTCCCGGACCGAGGTCCCGGTCCATTCCCCTTCCGCCGGTCGATGTCCGAAGGGGAGTACGCGTGATGACATTGAGCCAATCCGGAGTTCCCGCATCGAGCTCCCGCGTTTCGATCCGACGGCGGAGAAGGAAAATGATCCGTAGAACAACCGCGTTCGCCACACGTCATCGATGGATGACCATCATCGTCTGGGCGGTTTTCGGTCTCGCCCTGACCGCCGTCGGAACACCGTTGATGAACAGCGTCACCGATTCCTCGACCGGTGACTTCCTGCCGAAGAAATACGACTCCGCGGCGGCCATTCAGATCGCCGAGAAGAAATTCGACGAGAAGCCCGACCCGAACGCGGTGACCGTGCTGGTCGCCCGTGCCGACGGTGCCAAGATCGGCCCGCAGGACCAGAAGAAGATCGCCGACACCACGGCCGCGCTGGCCAAGAAGCCGATCGAGGCGAAGCCCGAGCAGTTCGCCAAGGACTTCTCGCAGACGCCGAGCTACGCCGTGGGTGTGGTCGCCCCGGACGGGACGTTCCAACTGGTCTCGTTGTCGCTGGACGGCAATATGAACGACGTCGGTCTCCAGGACGTCTACCGGGACGCCCGTGATCTGGCGAAGACCGATTACGAGGCCGCCGGATTCCGGGTCGGATTCACCGGTGGTATCGCGAACACGGTCGACAACCTGGACGAGGAAGAGGACACCCAGGCGCTCGTCGGAATTTTGACGATGGGCCTTATCGTCCTGCTCAACGTATTGGTCTTCCGCAGTGTCCTGGCCGCGATATTGCCGCTGCTCGCGGTGACGTTCATCGGCGGTGTGGCGACCGGCGCGGTGGCCGGCAGCGCGAAGCTCCTGGACATCAAGCTCGACCCGTCCGTGCCGTCCCTGATCACCGTCGTGCTCCTGGGCATCGGCATCGACTACTTCCTCTTCCTGATGTTCCGCTTCCGCGAGCAACTGCGCGCCAACCCCGATCAGGACAAGCGCGAGGCCGCCGCGATCACCGCCGGCAAGGTGGGCAACGCGATCACCTGCGCGGCACTGACCATCGTGGCCGCGTTCGCGACCCTGGGCATCGCGAGCTTCGGTCAGTTCAAGGTGCTCGGCCCGGCCATCGCGGTCTCGGTCCTGGTGTGCCTGCTGGGCAGCCTGACCCTGATGCCCGCGCTGCTCGCGGTGTGCGGTCGCGGGATGTTCTGGCCGGCCCGGGCGTGGAAGAAGGAGCGTCCGGCGGGCTTCGCCGCCCGTCTGGGCGAGAAGGTCAGCGCGCGTCCGGTGCGCTACCTGGCCGGCAGCCTGGTCCTGCTCGGCGTGCTCGGCGCCGGTGCGGTGGGCGTCAAGATGAGCTACGACCAGGAGGGTCAGCCCACCACCAACGCGACCAGGACCGCCGACGAGATCTCCCGCTCGCTTCCGGCGGGCGTGTCGGACCCGCACACGGTCTACGTGCAGACCAAGGCCGGCGGCAAGCTCGACGAACGTTCGCTCACCGGGCTGACCGGTGCGCTGGGCAAGGTCGAGGGCGTGGGCCAGGTCGCCAAGCCGGTGCTCAACCCGGACGGTTCGGCCGCTCGGATCGATGTGTTCCTGGCCGCGAAGGCCGACACCCAGAAGGCGCGGGAGTTGATCACCGGCCCGGTCCGGGGCACCATCTCGAAGCACACTCCGGACGGCGCCGAGGCGCACATCACCGGAACGGCGGCCATCTTCGCCGACGTCTCGGACGCGGTGGACAAGGACCTCAAGCTGGTCTTCCCGGTCGCCGCGATCCTGATCGCGCTGATCCTGTTCCTGCTGCTGCGCTCGCTGCTCGCGCCGCTCGTGCTGATGCTCGCGGTCGGCCTCGGCTTCGTGGCCACGCTCGGCGCCGGAACGCTGGTCTTCCAGCACATGCTCGACCGACCCGGCGTGTCCTTCACGCTGCCGCTGGTGCTGTTCCTGTTCGTGGTCGCGCTGGGCACCGACTACAACATCCTGATGAGCGACCGGCTGCGGGAGGAGATGGACAAGCCGGTCCCGGCCCGCAAGGCGGTGGCCATGGCGGTCGAGCACACCGCGCCCGCGATCGCCACGGCCGGTCTCGTACTGGCCGGATCCTTCGCCAGCCTGGCGGCCAGCCCCGCGACCGCGGAGATCGGCTTCGCCACCGCGGTGGGCATCCTGCTCTCCTCGATGCTGCTCTCGATCGTGCTGGTGCCCGCGATCGCCGCGATCCTGGGTCGGGGCCTGTGGTGGCCGCGCCGGAGCGGCAAGGCCAAAGGGCATGGCGGCGGCACCGGCGCGCAGGACGCGTACGGCCACCCGGACTCGGACCGCACGCTCGTGACCGAGCCGCAGATGGCCGGCGGCTACGGGCCCGCGCCGTACCAGGGCGGGCAGCCGTACCAGGCTCAGCCCCACCAGGGACAGCCCTACCAGGGACACCCGTACCAGGGACAACACCAGCAGCCCTACCCGCCGTACCGCCCGGACCAGCCGCACGGCTGACCGAGCGATACCGCCGCGGAGAAAGCACGTTCGGGCCCCGCCGTCGACAAGGACGGCGGGGCCCGAACGGTCGAGCGAGTGCGGTCAGCGCAGCGCGATGCCCTCCGCGAAGCCCTCACTCTCCGGCGGCGCCGCGATCAGGCCCAGTTCGGCCGGACCCGCGAGCAGCGGATGGGTCGGCATCACCCGGACGGTGTAGCCGAACGGACCGGTCCGATCCAGGGCCAACGAGCCCTCGTAGAACCGGCGACCGTGCTCGTCCCGGTGCCCCGCCTTGAGCGGCGCCACCGTGCTCTCCACGATCCGGTCCGCGTCGTCGACCCGGCCGTGCACGACCTGGACCTCGACGTCGGCGGGCGCGAGTTCGCCCAGGGAGACGAAGACCCGCAGGTTCAGCGTGTTGCCGACCTCGGGGGCGTCCCCTATCCCGCCCGACTCCACGTGATCGACCCGGACGCCCGCCCAGGACCTCCGCACGTGCGCCTTCCACTCCGCCAACTCGCGCGCGGCCGCGCCGGTGATCGCCCGACCGGACAACGCCGCCGGCGCGTACAGCACGTCGACGTAGTCCTTGACCATCCGGTCCGCGAGCACCTTCGGGCCGAGCGTGGCCAGCGTGTGCCGGACCATTTCCAGCCACCGGGTGGGCAGGCCCTCGGGCCCCCGGTCGTAGAACCTGGCCGCGACCGAGTTCTCGATCAGGTCGTACAGGGCCCCGGCCTCGAGGTCGTCCCGGCGGTCCACGTCGGTGATCCCGTCGGCGGTCGGAATCGCCCAACCGTTCGAACCGTCGTACCACTCGTCCCACCACCCGTCCAGGATGGACAGGTTCAGGCAGCCGTTCAGCGCGGCCTTCATCCCCGAGGTGCCACACGCCTCCAGCGGGCGCAGCGGGTTGTTCAGCCACACGTCGCACCCGGGGTACAGGTGCTGGGCCATCGCGATGTCGTAGTCCGGCAGGAAGACGATCCGGTGTCGCACGTCCTCGCGGTCGGCGAACCTCACCAGTTCCTGGATCAGTCGTTTGCCGCCCTCGTCGGCCGGGTGCGACTTGCCCGCGATGACGATCTGCACCGGCCGTTCCGGGTGCAGCAACATCCCGCGCAACCTGGCCGGATCCCGCAGCATCAGGGTGAGCCGCTTGTAGGAGGGCACCCGGCGGGCGAACCCGATGGTCAACACGTCCGGATCGAGCACGCCCTCGATCCAGCCCAATTCCGCGTCGCCCGCGCCGCGTTGCTTCCAGGACGCGCGCAGCCGCAGCCGCGCCTCGGCGACCAGCTTCGCGCGCAGCCCCCGGCGCAGCTCCCACAAGGAGCCGGCCGAGAGCCGATCGATGGCCGCCCACGCCGAGGGGTCCTCGGTGAGTTCGACGCCCGCCTCGCGGCCGGCCAGGTCCAGCACATCGGCGTCCACCCACGTGGGCGCGTGTACGCCGTTCGTGATCGAGGTAATCGGTACCTCGGTGGTGTCGAAGCCTGGCCACAGGCCGTCGAACATGCCCCGGCTGACCCGTCCGTGCAGCTTGCTCACGCCATTGGCCCGTTGGGCGAGCCGCAGGCCCATCACGGCCATGTTGAACACGCCCGGATCGCCGTCCGGGTAGGTCTCCGCGCCGAGCGCGAGGACCCGGTCCACCGGAACCCCCGGACAAGCGAGGTCGCCGCCGAAATGCCGCTGGATCTGATCGCGCCCGAACCGGTCGATCCCGGCCGGCACGGGGGTGTGCGTGGTGAACACCGTGCCCGCGCGGGCGGCTTCGAGGGCCGCGTCGAAGTCCAGCCCCTCGGTCTGGGTGAACTCGCGGATGCGCTCGATGCCCAGGAAGCCGGCGTGGCCCTCGTTGGTGTGGAAGACCTCGGGCGCCGGATGACCGGTGATCTCGCAAAATGCCCGCAAAGCCCGTACCCCGCCGATGCCGAGCAGCATCTCCTGATGCAAGCGGTGTTCGCTCGTGCCGCCGTACAGCCGGTCGGTCACCTCGCGTTCGGCGGGCTCGTTCTCCTCGATGTCCGAGTCCAACAGCAGCAGTGGCACCCGACCGACCTGGGCCTTCCAGATCCGCGCGTGCAACTCACCCGTCGGGAGTCCGATGACCACTCGTGTGGGTGCACCGTCGGCACCCCGAAGGAGCGTCAGTGGCAACTCGTTGGGGTCCAGGAGGGGGTAGCGCTCCTGTTGCCACCCGTCCCGGGACAACGACTGCCGGAAGTACCCGTGGCGGTACATCAGGCCGACTCCGACGATCGGGACACCCAGGTCGCTCGCGGCCTTCAGATGGTCGCCCGCGAGGATGCCCAAACCGCCGCTGTACTGCGGAAGTGCCGCGGTGATGCCGTACTCCGGCGAGAAGTACGCGATCGCCGCCGGTGGCGCGTCGGGGCCGGGAGCAGCCTCCGACAGGGTTTGGTACCAACGAGGTCCGGTCAGGTATTCGTGCAGGTCTTCGGCCGCCACCCGCAGTCGGGCGAGGAAGCGGCGGTCGTCGGCGAGGGCGCCGAGTTTGTCGTTCGGCACGGTGCCGAGCAGGCGGACGGGGTCTCGGCCGACCGAGGCCCAGGTGTCCGGATCGATCGACTCGAACAGGTCGCGGGTCTCCGCGTGCCAGGACCAGCGGAGGTTCATCGCCAGTTCACCCAGTGGCTCCAGCGGAGCGGGCAGAACCGTACGCACGGTGAATCTGCGGATTGCTCTCACGCTGCGACCCTAGCCGGAAGGCGGCAGAACTTGCGACAGTGGATGCAGTGCGCTTGCAAAGCCGGCAAGATCTTGCGGATGGATCTGGGGGCGTTTTTACACCATATGGACCGTGCCCCGAGCGACTTGACGATCGTTGAACAGCCGGGTCCTTCCGTCCCGCCGTATCGCGGACACACCAGACATCCACCGTCCACGATCGCGGGCCGGGCCCCACCCGGTCCCCGCCTGGTGGTCGCGTCACGAGCAATGGCCGCCGCGCAGCGGTGAGAGGTGGACCCGAGCGATCCCACCGGTCGCCGCCGGGTCGGTTTTCCGCCACTCCCGGGTCCGGCAATCGGGGTATCGAGTGGGTTTCCGTACGGGTGTATCGCGCGCGACGCGCACGGGATGCCCGTCCGTGGGTACAGGAGTTCGGCATGACCAGTTCGGCTGAGAAGGACCCCGGGGGCGCCCGCGCACCCCGGGCGGGGCAGGTCGCGGCCGACAAGGCCGCGGCACGGAAGACGACCGCCGGGAAGTCGAGGGCCGCGCGGCCCGAACCGACGTCGGCCACCGGGCCGGCGCCCGGTGCGACGACGAAGCCGGCACCCGAGGCGAGCGCGACGAAGGCGAGCACCGTGCGGCCCGAGCCGGCGCGGCCCCTTGCCGCGCAACCCGACGCGCCGCCCGCCGCGGCCAAGTCACCCGCGCGCGCCGGGAGATCGGCCAAACCGGTGACGCCGCGGATCGGGCGCATCCCGATCCTGGACGTCGAGCCCGCCGTCGACGGCGGCACCCGGCCGGCCCGGGCGATCCCGGGCGAGACGTTCCCCGTGGCCGCCACGGTCTTTCGCGAGGGCCACGACGCGGTGGCCGCGGGCGTGGTGCTGCGTGACCCGCGCGGCCGGGCCGGCGCGCTCACCCCGATGCTTCCGGGCGCGCCCGGGACCGACCGGGTGCACGCGAGCGTCACGCCGACCACCGAGGGCCTGTGGTCCTACGCCGTCGAGGCGTGGGGCGACCCGATCGCCTCCTGGCGGCACGCGGCCGGCATCAAGGTCCCGGCCGGCCTGGAGGTCGACCTGGTGCTGGAGGAGGGCGCGCAGTTGCTGGAGCGGGCCGCCGCCGGCGTGCCCAAGAAGGACGGCCTGCGGGCGGTCGTGCTGGCCGCGGTGGACGCGGTCCGGGACGAGACGCGCAGCCCCACCGAACGACTCGCCGCGGCACGGTCGAGCGTGCTGGACGAAGTGCTGGCCAGGTATCCGCTGCGGGAGTTGCTCACCAGCTCGGCGCGCCATCCGCTGCGGGTCGAGCGCGAGCGCGCGTTGTACGGGTCCTGGTACGAGTTCTTCCCGCGTTCCGAGGGCGCGGTGGTGGACCCCGCCGGCAATCACCCGCCGCGCGGCGGCACCTTCCGGACCGCGATGGAACGCCTGCCGCAGATCGCCGCGATGGGCTTCGACGTGGTCTACCTGCCACCGATTCACCCGATCGGCCGGGCGTTCCGCAAGGGGCCCAACAACTCGCTCGAGGCCGGCGAGCACGATCCCGGGTCGCCGTGGGCGATCGGCTCGCCCGAGGGCGGGCACGACGCGATCCACCCCGACCTGGGCACGATCGAGGACTTCGACGCGTTCGTGGCCCGGGCCCGCGAGTTGCGGATGGAGGTGGCGCTCGACTTCGCGCTCCAGGTCTCCCCCGACCACCCGTGGGTCGAGAAGCACCCGGAGTGGTTCCGGCACCGGGCCGACGGCACCATCGCCTACGCGGAGAACCCGCCGAAGAAGTACCAGGACATCTACCCGATCGACTTCGACGCCGACTTCGAGGGTCTGGTCGCCGAGACGTTGCGGGTGTTGCGGCACTGGATGGCGCACGGCGTGCGGATCTTCCGGGTGGACAACCCGCACACCAAGCCGGTGATGTTCTGGGAGGAGGTGATCGCCACGATCAACGCGACCGACCCGGACGTGATTTTCCTGGCCGAGGCGTTCACCCGACCGGCGATGATGCGCACGCTGGCCAAGGTCGGCTTCCAGCAGTCGTACACGTACTTCACCTGGCGCAACGGCAAGGACGAACTTCAGGAGTACCTCACCGAGTTGACCACCGGCGAGGCGTCCTCCTACATGCGGCCGAACTTCTTCGTGAACACCCCGGACATCCTGCACGCCTACCTGCAGTACGGCGGGCCCGCCGCGTTCAAGATCCGGGCCCTGCTCGCCGCCACGCTTTCCCCGACGTGGGGCGTCTACTCGGGCTTCGAGCTGTTCGAGCACCGCGCGGTCAAGGCGGGCAGCGAGGAGTACCACGACTCGGAGAAGTACCAGTTCCGCCCGCGCGACTGGGCCGGGGCCGAGCGCGAGGGACGCTCGCTGGCGCCGTACATCACCACGCTGAACCGGATGCGCCGACGCCACCCGAGTCTGCAACGTCTGCGAAACCTGACCTTCCATCACGTGGACGACGATGCGGTCATGGCCTTCTCCAAGCGCACCCGTGTGGGTGATGTCGACGACCTGGTCCTGGTGGTGGTGAACCTGGATCCGCACCACACGCACGAGGCCACCGTCGCCCTGGACCTGCCCGCCCTCGGGTCGGACTGGCAGGACACCTTCGCGGTGCAGGACGAGTTCACCGGAGCCGGCTATCGCTGGGGTCGGCACAACTACGTGCGGCTGGATCCGGCGCACGAGCCCGCGCATCTCTTCTCGGTCCGGAGGAACAGCCCGTGATCGTCAACGAACCCGTCCGCGACACCTTCGACGACACCCCGTCGCGGGATCGCGATCCCCTGTGGTTCAAGCGAGCCGTCTTCTACGAGGTCCTCGTGCGGTCCTTCCAGGACAGCAACGGGGACGGGGTGGGCGACCTGAAGGGCCTGACCCAGAAGCTGGACTATCTCCAGTGGCTCGGCGTCGACTGCCTGTGGTTGCCGCCGTTCTTCGCGTCGCCGCTGCGCGACGGCGGCTACGACGTGGCCGACTACACCGCGGTGCTGCCCGAGTTCGGCGACCTCGCCGACTTCGTCGAGTTCGTCGACTCGGCGCACAAGCGCGGCATGCGGGTGGTGATCGACTTCGTGATGAACCACACGAGCGATCAACACATGTGGTTCCAGGAGTCGCGGAACAACCCGGACGGGCCGTACGGCGACTACTACATGTGGGCCGACGACGACAAGGCGTACGGCGACGCCCGGATCATCTTCGTCGACACCGAGTCCTCCAACTGGACCTACGACCCGGTGCGCAAGCAGTACTTCTTCCACCGCTTCTTCAGCCACCAGCCGGACCTCAACTACGAGAACCCGCGCGTGCAGGAGGAGATGCTGGCCGGGCTGCGGTTCTGGCTGGACCTGGGCATCGACGGGTTCCGACTGGACGCGGTGCCGTACCTGTTCGCGCAGGAGGGCACCAACTGCGAGAACCTGCCCGCGACCCACGAGTTCCTCAAGCGGGTGCGCAAGGAGATCGACGACAAGTACCCGGACACCGTGCTCCTGGCCGAGGCCAACCAGTGGCCCGAGGACGTGGTGGACTACTTCGGCGACGGCGACGAGTGCCACATGGCGTTCCACTTCCCGGTGATGCCGCGCATCTTCATGGCGGTCCGCCGCGAATCGCGTTACCCGGTCTCGGAGATTCTGGCCGGGACCCCGTCCATCCCGGACAACTGCCAGTGGGGCATCTTCCTGCGCAACCACGACGAGCTCACCCTCGAGATGGTCACGGACGAAGAACGCGACTACATGTACAAGGAGTACGCGAAGGACCCGCGGATGCGGGCCAACGTGGGCATCCGCCGTCGGCTCGCGCCGTTGCTGGACAACGACCGCAACCAGATCGAGCTGTTCACGGCGCTGCTGCTGTCGCTGCCGGGCTCGCCCGTCCTGTACTACGGCGACGAGATCGGCATGGGGGACAACATCTGGCTCGGCGACCGCGACGGTGTGCGCACGCCGATGCAGTGGACGCCGGACCGCAACGCGGGCTTCTCCACGTGCGATCCGGGTCGGCTGTACCTGCCGAACATCATGGACCCGGTCTACGGCTACCAGGTCACCAACGTCGAGGCGCAGATGTCCAACGCCTCCTCGCTGCTGCACTGGACCCGCCGGATGATCGAGGTGCGCAAGCAGAACCCGGCCTTCGGGCTCGGTGTGTACAACGAGCTGACCTCGTCCAATCCCAGCGTGCTGGCGTTCCTTCGCGAATACGAGGACGACATCGTGCTGTGTGTTCACAACTTCTCGCGCTTCGCCCAGCCCACCGAGCTGGACCTGCGGCAGTTCGAGACGTACGAACCGGTCGAGTTGCTCGGGGGGGTGACGTTCCCCGCGATCGGCGAGCTGCCGTATCTGCTCACCCTCGCGGGGCACGGTTTCTATTGGTTCCGCCTCACCCGTGGAGAAATGACGCTGTGACGGATTCCACCCGACCCCACGATCCGACTGCCTCCGCCGTGATCGCCGTGCTGCGCGACTGGCTGCCGCAGCAGAGATGGTTCGCCGGCAAGGGCCGACCTCTTCGTGGGGTCGGCGTGGTCCACAGTCTCGAAGTGGTCTCCGGCGATCCCGCGCTGCACCACGTGCTGCTGCGGGTCGAGCACGGTGCCACGCCCGAGCACTACCAACTCCTGCTCGGGGTTCGGGGCACCCTGCCGGACCGGCTGGCGCACGCGGCCATCGGCCGGTTGCCCAACGGCAGCAGCCTCTACGACGCGGTACACGACGCCGAGCTGACCCGGTGGTTGCCGGAACGGTTCGTCGCCGCGGACACCGTCGGCTCCCTGGCCTTCCACCGGCCCGGCGCGCAGGCCCCCGACCCCGAACACGTCGGCCTGGTGATCGGCGCCGAGCAGTCGAACACGTCGATCATCTTCGGCGACGACGTGATCCTCAAGCTGTTCCGGCGCGTGGTGCCCGGCGTCAATCCGGACCTGGAGGTCTCGCTCGCGCTGGCGGGCGCGGGCTCGCGGCGGATCCCGGCGCCGATCGCCTGGTTCGACATGCCGTTCCCGGACACCGACGCCGAACCGACCACGCTCGGCCTGCTCCAGGAATACCTGCGCACCGGCACCGACGGCTGGGAGTTGGCCAAGACCTCGGTCCGCGACCTGTACGCCGGCCAGGAGGTGCGCGGCGCCGGTCCGCACGCGCACGAGACCGGCGGCGACTTCGCCGGCGAGTCCTTCCGACTCGGCGCGGCCACCGCCGAGGTGCACGCCGACCTGGCCCGCTCGCTGCCCACCTCGGTGGCGGGCGAGGCGGAGTTGGCCGCGATCGCGCAGGACATGGAGCGCCGATTGCACGCGGCGGCCGAGGCGGTGCCGGAGTTGGCGCCGTTCACCGACCGGCTGCGCGAGGCGTATCAGGACCTGGAGACGCTGGGTCGGGACGGGCATCCGGTCCCGTTGCAGCGCATCCACGGCGACTTCCACCTCGGTCAGGTGATGCGCACCGCCACCCGGTGGGTGCTGCTCGACTTCGAGGGCGAGCCCGCCCGGCCGCTGAGCGAACGACGCTCGCTGCACTCGCCGCTGCGCGACATCGCGGCGATGTTGCGCTCGTTCGACTACGCGGCCCGGCACCTGCTCGCCGGCGGTGGCGGGTTCTGGGGTCGCGGGGCGCCCGCACCGCACCTGGTGCGCCGCGCGGAGGAATGGGCGACCCGCAACCGGGAAGCCTTCTGTGCGGGGTACGCCGACGCGGGTTCGTTCGACCCGCACTCCGAGCCCGTGTTGTTGCGGGCCTTCGAGACCGACAAGGCCGTGTACGAGGTCATGTACGAGTCGGGCAACCGACCCTCGTGGCTGCCGGTGCCGATGTCGGCGATCCGGCGGCTGGCCGAACGCGCACCGCAGCCGCACTGACGACCTGTCGATTCCGTTTCAGCACCCACGTCTCAGGAGGTCCCATCCGTGACGGCCCGTCCGCACAGCACCGCGTCATCCGAGGGCGGCGGGGTCGCCGGCCGTCCCGCTCCGCGTCGGAGCACGCGCAGCCGCACCCGCCCGGCCGGCACCCCGGTGGTACCGCCGCTGGCCGCCGACGAGTTGCGCCGGCTCGTGGAAGGCGGTCATCACGATCCGCACGGGCTGCTCGGCCCGCACCCGGACGTACCCGGCGTCGACGGCGTGGTGGTGCGGGTGCTGCGGCCGTGGGCCCGTGAGGTGATCGTGGTCACCGGCGAGCACCGGGTCGAGCTGACCCACGAGGCCGAGGGCCTGTTCACCGGTCTGTTGCCCGGCTCGACGGTGCCCGACTACCGGCTGGAGGTCCGCTACGAGGGCACCGAGCTGCACACCGACGACCCGTACCGGTTCCTGCCCACCCTGGGCGAGTTCGACCTGCACCTGATCTCCGAGGGTCGGCACGAGCGGCTGTGGGAGGTGCTCGGCGCGCACGTGCGCTCCTTCGAGACCGCGAACGGACCCGTCGCCGGCACCTCCTTCGCGGTCTGGGCGCCGAACGCGCGCGGTGTGCGGGTGGTCGGCGACTTCAACTACTGGGACGGCATCGCGCACCCGATGCGTTCGCTCGGCTCGTCCGGGGTCTGGGAGCTGTTCGTTCCCGACGTCGGCGACGGCACCAAGTACAAGTACGAGATCCTCGGCCGCGACGGGGTGTCCCGGCAGAAGGCCGACCCGCTGGCCTTCGCCACCGAACTGCCGCCCTCCACAGCGTCGGTCGTGCACACCTCGACCTACTCCTGGGCGGACAAGGAGTGGTTGGAAAAGCGCGCCGAGGTCACCCACCACACCTCGGCGATGAGCGTGTACGAGATCCACCTGGGCTCGTGGCGGCCGGGCCTGAGCTACCTCGAACTCGCCGAGCAGTTGCCCGCCTACGTCACCGAGATGGGCTTCACCCACGTCGAGCTGCTGCCGGTGGCCGAACACCCGTACGGGCCGTCGTGGGGCTACCAGGTGTCCTCGTACTACGCGCCCACGTCGCGCTTCGGCAGCCCCGACGAGTTCCGCCACCTCGTCGACGCGCTGCACCGCGCGGGCATCGGCGTGCTGGTGGACTGGGTGCCGGCGCACTTCCCCAAGGACGCGTGGGCGCTGGCGCGGTTCGACGGCACACCGCTGTACGAGCACCCGGATCCGCGCCGGGGCGAACATCCGGACTGGGGCACGCTGGTCTTCGACTACGGCCGGCACGAGGTGCGCAACTTCCTGGTCGCCAACGCGGTCTACTGGTGCGAGGAGTTCCACATCGACGGCCTGCGGGTGGACGCGGTCGCCTCGATGCTCTACCTGGACTACTCGCGCGAGCACGGTCAGTGGGCGCCGAACCAGCACGGCGGCCGGGAGAACCTGGACGCGGTCGCCTTCCTCCAGGAGATGAACGCGACGCTGTACCGGCGGGTGCCGGGGGTGTTGACCATCGCCGAGGAGTCCACCGCGTGGGACGGGGTGACCCGCCCCACCGACGGCGGCGGGCTCGGCTTCGGCTTCAAGTGGAACATGGGGTGGATGCACGACTCGCTGGAGTACATCCAGAAGGAGCCGATCCACCGCCAACACCACCACAACGAGATCACCTTCTCGCTGATGTACGCCTGGAGCGAGAACTACATCCTGCCGATCAGTCACGACGAGGTGGTGCACGGCAAGCGCTCGCTGGTGGACAAGATGCCGGGCGACCGCTGGCAGCAGATGGCCAACGTGCGCGCCTATCTCGCCTTCATGTGGGCCCATCCGGGCAAGCAGTTGTTGTTCATGGGCTCGGAGTTCGGCCACGGCGCGGAGTGGTCCGAGGCGCGGGGTCTGGACTGGTGGCTGCTCGACCACGCCGAACACCAGGGCATCCAGCGGCTGGTCCGCGACCTGAACACGGTGTACCGGGGCAGGTCCGCGCTGTGGACCCAGGACACCCGGCCGGAGGGCTTCTCCTGGATCGACGGCGGCGACGCGGCGTCCAACGTGCTGTCCTTCATCCGGATCGGCGCGGCCGGTGAGCAGTTGGTCTGCGTGTGCAACTTCTCCCCGGTGGTCCGCGAGGACTTCCGGGTGGGTCTGCCGCACGCGGGCCGCTGGCGCGAGGTGCTCAACACCGACGCCGGCGGCTACGGCGGCGCCAACGTCGGGAACCAGGGCGAGATCACGGCCGAGGAGTCGGAGTGGCACGGCCGCCCGGCCTCGGCGACGATGACGCTGCCCCCGCTGGCCACGGTGTGGTTCGTGCCCGAATAGCACTCGACGCGCCCCGGGACCGCGTGGGTCCCGGGGCGCGTCGCGTGGCGCGCCGGCCGGCGGACTACTTGATCCCGGCCTTGTTGATGCCGTAGCCGGGGATGTGCAGCCTGCCGCCCAACTGGGCGTACATCGAGCTCTCCACGTTCGTGAAGAACACGATCGGGATGTTGATCGGCGGCGGACTCTCGGGCGTGAACGTGATCGGGACGATCCCGAAGATGTTGCCCTTGAGGTACTTCACGTACATCGTCGTCGGGATGTCCGCGTCCATCCAGGACTTGCTGCCCTCGTCGGACGAGATGACGATGTCCTTGCCGCCCTCCTCCTTCACCGTCATCGACATGTTCCAGATGTCGATGCCCTTGGACACGGTGAACTTGAGCGCGTTCTCCTCGGTCCCGGTGTGCGTCTTCACCTTGACCACGCCCTCGTAGTTCAGCCCGGCCATGGCCAGCAGGCTGGACTTCAGGACCAGCGGATCCACCGCTACCGGTGGGAGTCCGCCGCCGCTCTTGGCGTTCACGGGGCCCTGCACCGGGCACGGGAAGGGCGACTTGCCGTCCTTGGGCACGGCCGAGGACGACGTGGCCGACGGCTTGGCCGACGTCGTCGAGGGCTTCGCCGAGGACTTGGCCGACGGCTTCGCGGAGGCCGTCGGGGTGGTCGACGCCGAGCCGACCGGCGCGACCGGGGCCGCCGGGACAGCCGGGACAGCCGGAGCAGCCGGAGCAGCCGGAGCAGCCGGAGCGGACGACGCCGCGGACGGCAGCTTGATTCCGGGCAGTCCGAGTCCGGGCAACCCGGGCAGGTTCAGCTCGGGCAGCTCGAGTTCCGGCAGTTTCAGCTCCGGCAGTTTCAGTTCCGGCGCCTTGCTCGTCGGCGCCGCCGTGCTCTGCGCCGGCGTCGGCGTGACGGGCGTGGCTTCGCCCGCCGGACCCTGCGCCGCCGTCGGCCGAGCCGCCTTGCCGGCGGGCACCGGGGTCGACGACTTGCCGGCACTCGGCGCCGCGCTCGACTCGGCCGGCGATGCCGACGCCGAACCCGACGCACTCGTAGAGGCCGTGGCACTCGCGGGTACGCACGGCCCGTCCGCGTACGGGTTGTCCGGCAGCGGATCGCTGGGGGACGCGTGGGCAATGCCCACCACGCCCACCACACCGACCATCGCGGTGACGATCGCGGTCAGCGCGACGCGGGGCGAGGTCATCGCCCTGGAGGGTTCACCGGGCCGGTCGGTCGTCACCGACCCGGTGGGTGCTTCCCCCGAGGCATCGGGGGCCTTCCCGTGGAGCGCCTGGGCCAGGAAGCCGTCCTCGACGAGGGTGTCGCCGTGGTCGTCCCCGTCCGGCCCGGGCCGTCCGTCGTCGTCGCCGTCCCGGTCGTCGTCGGCCGGGGACTCGGCCTCCTCCGCGTCGCTCGGCGGTTCGGCGTACGCCCACGACACCGCGAGCATCCCGCCGATCAGACCGAACAACATGCCCAGCCCGAAGCCACCGAAGGTGGCCACGATGAAGGACACCAGCGACACGATGATGGTGAAGACGCCGAGGTAGATCCGTACCTTCGGATTGAGCCAGGTGGCGATGCCGAGCATGATCAGGATCACGCCGATGAACAGCGCCGAGATACCGCTGTGTTGCTTGAGCTGGACGGTCACGTCGCCGGCCTTGAGCGACGCGTACGGCGCCCACAGGATGGGCCCGGCGGCCAGCATGGTGAACAGCCCGGCCCAGAAAGGCCGAACGCGCCGCCACCTCCCGAACGCCCGCCACCGGCGCACGAGCGCGTTGGGCTGCGGCTGTGCTGCGGTCACGAATCACTCCCTGAGGTGTTGCTCCGGTATGGCGGACCGGCCGCGAGCAGGGAGACCCGCTCGCGGCCGACGGCACATCAGAAGCAGACCTTGTCCTTGCCGCCGACCTTCAGGTGCAGGCCGTTGAGCTTGAAGTTGGTCGCCGTGACCAGCCAGGCCGACTGCTTGACGTTGGTGAACGTGGCCTTGGTCGCCTGCTGGCCGAACATGCCCGGCGCGCCGTTGCCGATCGCCGCCGGCCCCTTGGCCCACGGCGATTCCGGGGTGCCCTTGGCCATCCGGGAAGCGTCGACACCGATGTCGATGTTCTCGAACTCGGCATCACCGTCGAGCGCGTCCATCGCGAGCGTCATGTTCTTCGCGGTCGCCGGCGAACCGTCGCCACCCGCCTCGATGCGCAGGACCACACCGATGCCGGGGACCTCGACCGACTGACACAGCTTGGTGATCCTGGCGTCGCCGATCGCAGCCACGGCCACCGGCTTCTGACCACCCGGGCTCTTGACGAAATTGCCGTACTGGGAGAACTCGTTCGCCTGCAGCTCCGCGGCGCTGACCTTGAAACTTCCCCCGGACACCGCGATGTCGACCGGAATGGCACCGTTCGCGACACCCGCGAACATACCGACGGTCATCGCCGCGACCGGGACGAGCACGATGCCGAATCGCTTCCAGCGGGTCTTGCCGCTACCCGCCTGAACCTTCTTGTCCATGGTCCTCCTCGGGACAGAGTCCCCTCCTCATGCGGACCAGGGCCGCACGTGGCGGGGCATGGAGGGAGGGCCTGCCTGTCCTGGGACGGACCGGCACGGCCTGGATGGGGAGGTCCGCGTCCGAGCCACCGACCGGCTGCCGGGGCGAATGGGACACGGATCGAGCGGCCCGATCATCTTTCACGACCGGGTCGGCACACAAGAGGTTCGTTACCGGCGAGTAACGCGGACCTTCGAACGACACCCGCCACCGGATCACAGCGCGGTATCGACACCGACGTCGAGTGATCCGATTTCGTGGCAAAGGTCCGTTAACGGATCACGCGGAGATCACCAAATGCCACGCAGGGCTAGGGAAATTGCCCCGAGTCAAAGATGGGTAAAGACGAAGCCCCGATCGCTCTCGACCACGAGAACGACCGGGGCTTCATCGACAAAGCGAGCGCCTGACGCAGGATCAGAAGAGCACGCCCGCAAGGGCCATCCGGGCCTTGGGCACCCTCGGGTCGTCCGCGCCGACGATCTCGAACAGGTCGAGCAGGTGCAGTCGCGCGGTGTTGCGCTCCTCGCCCGAGGTCCGCCGCACGGTCTCCACGAGCCGAGCGAAGGCCTCGTCCGCCCGGCCGTCCAGGATGTCCAGGTCGGCCGCGAGCGTCTGCGCCGCGACGTCGTCCGGGTGCTCGGCGGCGTCCGCGCGAGCCTTCTCCGCGTCCACCTCCTGGGTACGCCGCAGGAGTTCGGTGTTGATCAGGCCGAGCTTGGCCTCGGCGTGCGCGGGGTGGTCGGAGAGCACGTTGCGGAACGCCTGTGCCGCGCCGTCCAGATCACCGAGCTCCAGCGCCTCGTCCGCCGCCGCGAGCAGCGGATCCCCGGCGGGCTCCTCCTCGTCGTCGGCGGGGGCCGCGGCGGGCTCACCGTCGACCGCGATACCGGTCAGGCCGAACCGCTCCTCGCCGAGCTGGACGAGCTGGTCCAGCACCTGCCGCGCCTGCGCCTCGGGCACCACGCCCTGGAACAGCGGCGCGAGCTGACCACCGACGACCGCCATCACGGCGGGAATGCCCTGGATGCCGAACTCCTGGGCCAGACGCGGGTTCGCGTCCACATCGATCTTGGCGAGCACGAAGCGGCCGGCGTACTCCTCGGCCAGGCGCTCCAGCAGCGGGCTCAGCTGTTTGCACGGCTGGCACCACTCGGCCCAGAAGTCGATCACGACGGGGGCCTGTTGGGAGAGCGCGAGCACATCGGTCTCGAAGGTGGCCTCGGTGACGTCGATGACGACCCGTTGGGCACCGGACGCGGCGGCGGGCTTCCCGGCCGGCGCGGCCGCACGCTTGGCGGCGTTGTCGGCGGCGGCCTTGACCGCGCCGAGGTCGACTACTCCGCGCATGGACATGTTCCGTGGCTGCATGTAGACATCTTCCCCCGAGAGCACGCCGAACGATGCACGGGGCGACCCACCGGCGCACGTTCGAAGCCTCGTCGCGTCCCGGTCCCCGCAGGATGCGGGCCCCGGGACGGACGACGACCCTTGACAGGTCGTCAGTCGCGATCGTGTGCTCGAATCCCCATCCAGGCACCGCGATTCGCTACGGCTCGTAGCGTAAGGGGAGCGCCGGGGGGAATGCGACCGTGGCATCGCGAATGGCGGATGTGAGTTGCGCCACCGCCCCGCACGGTACCAGCCGGTAACATGACCGCCCGTGTACGACGAATCGGCGGGAGTGCCCCTACAGCGCAAGGGACGCCCACGCAGCGCCACCGCGGACGACGCGATCCTGGACGCGGCGCGAGCGCTGCTGGCCGACGGCGGATGGGCGGGCCTGACCATGGGCGACGTCGCCGCGCGCGCGGGCGTGGCCAAAACCACGCTGTACCGCCGCTGGCACTCCAAGCACGATCTGGCCATCGCCGCGGTCGCCGAGATGCTCGACACCCTCGACCTGCCGGACCAGGGTCCGGACCTGCGCGCGGACATCGAGGACGTGGTCCGCCGCTTCGCCGCGCTCCTGGGCCGCCCGGAGATGCGCACCGCCCTGATGGGCCTGGTCGCCGACTCCACCAGCGACCCGGCCCTGCGGCGGCGCATCCGCGAAGAGGTCGTCGACCCGCAAAAGCGCCTCGTCGTCGAGGGCCGAGCCCGAGCCAAGGCCCGAGGCGAGATCTCCGCCCCGGGCGACATAGACGTGGACCTGATCTTCGACGTCATCGCCGGCACGGTGGTCCAACACGTCCTGGTAAGCGCGGAACCCGCCTCCGACGCCTGGGTCCAACGCTTCACCACCTTCGTGGTCACCGGCCTCCTACCCACCAGCCCCGAGCCGATCAGCCCAGCCGGCGTTTGAAGCCGATCAGCCCGACCGGCGCTTGAGGCCACCCCAGCGACCCCGACGCCCCACGTAAGCCGAACTCAATCCAGCCCGGCCGGCGCATGAGGCCACCCCAGCGACCCCGACGCCCCACGTGAGCCGAACTCATCCAGCCCGGCCGGCGCATGAGGCCAAGCAGCCCGGCCGGCGCTTGAGGCCAATGCGAGGCCGAAGGCGAGCCCACCCAAAATCAGAACCGCGCCGGCTCCGTGTACGTCCCCCACTCCTCCCGAAGAACATCACAGATCTCCCCGAGCGTCGCCTCCACCCGAGCCGCCGCCAACATCGGCGGCACCAGGTTCACCGACCCCCGCGCGGCAACCCGCATCTCCCCCAGAGCCGCGTCCACCGCCGCCTGATCCCGCGCGCCCCGCCGCACCCCCAGCGCCGAGACCTGATCCCGCTCCACCTCGTGGCTGACCCGCATGATCTCCAGGTCACCCGTCACCGAGCCCTCGTGGCAGTTGACCCCGACCACCCGCTTGTCACCCTTCTCCACCGCCCGCTGGTAGCGGAACGCGGATTCGGCGATCTCCCCGGTGAACCACCCGTCCTCGATGCCGCGCAGGATGCCCGATGTCATCGGCCCGATCGGG
The DNA here is from genome assembly GCF_055558835.1 of Embleya sp. NPDC025285. NCBI lineage: Bacteria > Bacillati > Actinomycetota > Actinomycetes > Kitasatosporales > Streptomycetaceae > Embleya > Embleya sp. NPDC025285. The sequence goes on along the minus strand of NZ_JBVHLU010000070.1, from coordinate 36,291 downwards.
TGCGGCGACGTCTCGCCCAGCTCGCGGATCCGCGCGAACGTCGCCTCCGCCTCCGCCTCCAGCCGATCCGTGAGCGCCTCGACGTACCACGACCCGCCGAGCGGGTCGGCCACCGCCGCGACCCCGGTCTCCTCCATCAGCACCTGCTGGGTGCGCAGCGCGATCTCCGCGGCCTGCTCGCTGGGCAGCGCGAGCGTCTCGTCCAGCGCGTTGGTGTGCAGCGAGTTGGTGCCGCCGAGCACCGCCGCGAGCGCCTCGACCGCGGTGCGCACCACGTTGTTGTACGGCTGCTGCGCGGTCAGCGAGACGCCGGCCGTCTGGGTGTGGAAGCGCAGCCATTGCGCCTTGGCGGTCTTGGCGCCGTACACGTCGCGCATCCACCGCGCCCAGATCCGGCGCGCCGCGCGGAACTTGGCGATCTCCTCGAAGAAGTCCACGTGCGCGTCGAAGAAGAACGACAGGCCCGGCGCGAACACGTCCACGTCCATGCCGCGCGACAACCCCAGCTCGACGTAGCCGAAGCCGTTGGCCAGCGTGTACGCGAGTTCCTGCGCGGCCGTCGCCCCGGCCTCGCGGATGTGGTAGCCGGACACCGAGAGCGGCTTGTACGCCGGGATCTCGGCGGCGCAGTACTCCATCAGGTCGCCGATCAGCCGCAGGTGCGGCTCGGGAGCGAACAGCCACTCCTTCTGCGCGATGTACTCCTTGAAGATGTCGGTCTGCAGCGTGCCGTTGAGCGTGCCGATGTCCACACCCTGACGCTCGGCCGCCACCAGGTACATGCAGAACGCCGGCACCGCCGGGCCCGAGATGGTCATCGACGTGGTCACGTCGCCGAGCGGGATGTCGCGGAAGAGCACGTCCATGTCGGCCGCCGAGTCCACCGCGACACCGCAGTGCCCGACCTCGCCGAGCGAACGCTCGTCGTCGCTGTCGCGGCCCATCAGGGTCGGCATGTCGAACGCGACGGAGAGCCCGCCGCCGCCGTTCGCCAGGATCATCCGGTAGCGCTCGTTGGTCTGTTCGGCGTTGCCGAAACCGGCGAACTGCCGGATGGTCCACGCCCGCCCGCGATAGCCGGTCGCGTACAGACCGCGGGTGTAGGGAAATTCGCCCGGCCAGCCGATCCGTTCGAAGCCCTCGTAGGGCTGATCGGCCGGTGGTCCGTAGACCGGCTCTACCTCGAGTTCGGAGAGCGTGGTGCGGCGCATCCCGTCGTTGCCGACCTTGTCGTACCGGTCCTGCCAGCGCCGCCGACCCGCTTCGATGTCCTCGGTGTTCACGTGGCTCCTGTCCGCTGCCGTCGTCGTAGGACCCATTCCCGCGCGGCACGAGAAAATTACTAGGACGTCCTAGTAAATGTCCACGACCCGGAAAACGCCAAAACCCCCGACGGGACGTCGGGGGCTCGGGATGCACTCGAAGCCGGGCACGCGGCCCGGGGGCGGCGACCGCTCAGGCGGTGGCGGGCGCGGCGGTCGGCTCGACCAGCTTGTGCTTCATCTTGTGGTCGAAGACGAACGGGCCGAACGGCGGGATCGCCGCGATGAACGCGAGCAGCGTGGTCTTGTTGTCCCACGACAGTTTGGTCCGCACGTCCATCATGGCCAGCAGGTACAGGATGAACATGACCGCGTGCAGCAGGCCCAGCGGCATGACCAGGTTGATGTCCGAGATCCGGCTCAGCAGCGAACCGAAGACGAGCAGGAGCAGGAACGACGTGCCCTCGGCGATGGAGATCACCTTGAAGCGGCCGACAGCGGTGGAAAGCATGGGGATCCTCGGGGGAAGCGGGTTCGAAACGGGCTGACCCGAGCCGACCGACACATGCCGGGCCGGCCTCGGACGGGGCGAACGGCTCAGGCGGTGGCGGCGGCGGGCTCGCGCTCGCGGACCGCCTCGACGGCCTTGCGCTCGGCGTAGAACGACGCGAGCGGGATCGTGCCGGCGACCATCATCAGCAGCATGCGCTCGAACTTCCACTTCATCTTGCTGCTGAGGTCGAAGGTGACGACGAGGTAGACCATGAACAACAAGCCGTGGGCCTGGCTGACGTACAGCGTCGCCTTCTCGCCCGTGTCGAACCCGTACTTCAGGACCATGCACAGGCACAGGACCAGGAGCATGCACCCGGTGATCCAGGCCATCACCCGGTAACGGGTCAATACGACAGGCTTCACGGCGGCACCTTCGGTAACGGCGGCATCGACGACCTCGTCGACCGCTTTTCACAATGGCGCATGCAGCTTACGTCGCCGGCACCGGGGTCCCCGAATCCGCCCCCTCCCCACCGATATGTGCCCGCTACGCGCCCGCCGTGTCGCGCACCGAACCGGCCGGCGCCTGCGCCGATGCCGCCTCACTCCCGGCCGGCGTCTCCTCGACACGGAAGTCGCCCGCGTCCACCCGCAGCACCCGCAGCAGGTCGAAGAGCTGGGCGCACTGTTCGGGGGTGTACGCGCCGAGCCCGAACTCGCGCGCGGTCAGGTCCCGGGTGGCCCGCTCGGTGACGTCGCGGCCCTTGTCGGTGATCACCGCGAGCACCCCCCGCCCGTCGCGCGGGTTGGGCCGGCGGGCGACCAACTCGGCCTGCTCCAGGCGGTCGATCGTGTTGGTCACACTCGTGGGATGGACCATCAGCCGCTCGCCGATCCGGGACAGCGGCAGCGAGCCGGTCCGGCTGAAGGTGAGCAGTACCAGCGCCTCGTAGCGGGCGAAGGTCAGCCCGTACGGCTTGAGCACCGCGTCGGCGCCCGCGAGCAGGATCTGCTGGGCGCGCATGATCGAGGTGATCGCGACCATCGGCGGGCACTCCCCCCAGCGCTCTCGCCAGTGCTCGTCGGCACGCGTGATCGGATCGAAGGGGAGATTCAGTGGCTTCGGCACGGGCCGAGCGTAGTGGAGGTTACCCATCGGTCACGTGGCTGTCTCACGTCTTGCGCATACCCCCGCGTGTATACGCGGGCGCGGCTCGCACACCCGCCCGCGCGGCGCGCCGGGGACCCGCGCACAACCAACAGGTCATTCAAGTTTCAACTATCTTCGGTATTCTCGTTACATGACCGAAGCCGAGCCCAGGTGGCTGAGCGATGAAGACCAGTGCGTGTGGCGCCAGATCATCGCCGTGATCAACATGCTGCCGCCGCGGCTGGAGCGCGAGCTCCAGCGCGAGCACGGGTTGTCCCTGCACGACTACCAGATCCTGGTCCGGCTCTCCGAGCACCCGGACCGGGAGGTACGGCTGAGCGATCTCGCCGAGGCGACCCAGCAATCGAAGAGCCGGCTCTCGCACCAGATGACCCGGATGGAGAACGCCGGCCTGGTCGCGCGCCGCAACTGTCCGACCGACCGGCGCGGCGCCTTCGCGGTCCTCACCGACCAGGGTTGGCGCGTGCTCGAGGCCGCGGCACCCACCCATGTGGAGAGCGTCCGCGAGCACCTGATGGACGTGATGACCGCCGATCAGAAGCGGATCGTCGGCGAGGCGTTCGGCGCGGTGGCCGAAAAGCTCCGCCCGGCCGCCCGCGCCACGGCCTGTCCATCCCCGAAGCAACCCTGAACCACCCCCGGCCCGCCGAACACCCAAGCCGAGCCCGCACCGAAAACGGCACCACATCCGGCCCGTCCGGCGTTCGAGGACGACGCTCCGAGCCCGGCCGACCCCACGCTCGGGGCCGACCCATCAGCCCGTCCGGCGTTCGAGGACGACAAGCCGAGGTCGGCCCACAGCGCCTCAGGCCCCCAGCCCCGCGATCAACTCGTCCGCGGCCGCGTACGGATCCAGATCCCCGGAGAGCACTCGCGCCGCGAGCGCGTCGAGCCGAAGGCCGTCCCGCAGATCGCCGATCCGCGACCGCAGCGCGGTGACCGCGATCGCCTCGACCTCGTCCGCCACCCGGCGCCGTCGGCGCCGGGTCAGCTCGCCACCGGCCTCCATCCAGGCGCGGTGCTTCTCCAGCGCCTCGACCACCTCGTCCACGCCCTCGCCGCGCGAGGCCACCGTCTTGACGATCGGCGGACGCCAGTCCCCCGGCCCGCGCGCCTCGCCCAGCGACAACATGTGCCCGAGTTCGCGCGCCGTGGTCGCCGCGCCGTCCCGGTCCGCCTTGTTGACCACATACAGGTCGCCGATCTCCAGGATCCCGGCCTTGGCCGCCTGGATCCCGTCCCCCATCCCGGGCGCGAGCAGCACCACCGTGCTGTCCGCCATCGAGGCGATCTCCACCTCCGACTGGCCCACGCCGACGGTCTCCACGATCACCACGTCACAGCCCGCCGCGTCCAACACGCGCAGTGCCTGCGGGGTGGACCAGGACAGCCCGCCCAGATGCCCGCGCGAGGCCATCGAGCGGATGTACACCCCGGGGTCGGTCGCGTGGTCCTGCATCCGCACCCGGTCGCCCAGCAGCGCGCCGCCGGAGAACGGCGAGGACGGGTCCACCGCGAGCACCCCGACCCGCCGGCCCAACCTGCGGTAGGCACTCACCAGCGCGGTGGTGGACGTCGACTTGCCCACGCCGGGCGATCCGGTCAGCCCGATCACGTACGCGTTGCCGGCCAACGGCGCCAACGCGGCCATCACCTCGCGCAGCTTCGGCGACGCGTCCTCGACCAGCGAGATCAACCGGGCGACCGCCCGGGGCCGACCCTCTCGGGCCTGGGCCACCAACGTCGCGACATCCATCCCCGACCTCATGCGCCACCGCTTCCCTACTCGGATATGCCGAAACGACCCCGGAGTCGGCGCGGCCGCACACCGGGGTGCGGGCCACGCGACTCCGAGATCGTTTCAGGTGGGTGGGGCGTCGTGAACCGCCCGGTCGCCCGCGTCGCCTCGGCCCCCGCCCGCGCCCGGCACGGCGACCGCTGGGCTCAGTTGCCCGGGACCGTCAGGATCAGCGCGTCGCCCTGGCCGCCACCGCCGCACAGCGCCGCCGCGCCGGTGCCGCCGCCGCGTCGCTTGAGCTCCAGCGCCAGGTGCAGCACCACGCGGGCGCCGGACATCCCGATCGGGTGGCCCAGCGCGATCGCGCCGCCGTTGACGTTGACCTTGTCGGTGCCCACCCCGAGGTCGCGCATCGACTGCACGGCCACCGCGGCGAACGCCTCGTTGATCTCGATCAGGTCCAGGTCGTCGACGGTCAGGCCCTGCTTGCCCAGCGCGTGCTTGATCGCGTTCGAGGGCTGCGACTGCAGCGAGTTGTCCGGGCCCGCGACGTTGCCGTGCGCGCCGATCTCGGCCAGCCACTCCAGACCCAACTCCTGGGCCTTGGCCTTGCTCATCACCACGACGGCGGCGGCGCCGTCGGAGATCTGCGAGGCCGACCCCGCGGTGATGGTGCCGTCCTTGGTGAACGCCGGCCGCAGCTTGCCCAGCGACTCCGCGGTGGTGTCCGGGCGGACCCCCTCGTCGGTGGCGAACACGACCGGCTCGCCGCGTCGCTGCGGGATCTGCACCGGCACGATCTCGGCGTCGAAGACCCCGTTCTTCGCGGCGGCGGCGGCCCGCTGGTGCGACAGCGCGGCCACCTCGTCCTGCTCCTGGCGGGAGATGTCGAGCTTGCCGTTGTGGTGCTCGGTCGACTCGCCCATCGGGATGTTCTCGAACGCGTCGGTCAGGCCGTCGTAGGCCATCGCGTCGAGCATCTCGATCGCGCCGTACTTGAAGCCCTCACGGGATTTCGGCAGCAGGTGCGGGGCGTTGGTCATCGACTCCATGCCGCCCGCGACCACGATGTCGAACTCGCCGGCGCGAATCAGCTGGTCGGCCAGCGCGATCGCGTCCAGGCCGGAGAGACAGACCTTGTTGATCGTGAGCGAGGGCACGTTCATCGGGATGCCGGCCTTCACCGATGCCTGCCGGGCGGGCATCTGCCCCGCGCCGGCCTGGAGCACCTGACCCATGATCACGTACTGGACCTGGTCCCCGGTGACGCCCGCGCGCTCGAGCGCGGACTTGATCGCGATGGCGCCGAGGTCGGTGCCGGAGAAGCCCTTGAGGGATCCGAGCAGACGGCCCATGGGGGTGCGGGCCCCCGCGACGATGACAGAACCGGCCATGAGGGTGGCCTCCACAACTTGATGGTCGGGGTGCCATCGCCAGGCGGCCCGGGCGACGTGCGGCATCCCCGCGACGGACGTGAGGTTGTTCCGGAACCTACCCGCAAGGGCCGCGACCACGGCAGGGGGCTCCGATGTGACGGAACCCACCATCTCGGGCCACCCATACCGGGTGTGCTCTCACCCATAGTCTCGTTTCGACGGACCGGGTATCTACCCGCAGGTAACCCGGTTACTTCCCAGAGGCCTTTGGAGGCCATGGTGCTCACACGTATCGACCACATCGGCATCGCCTGCCACAACCTCGACGAGACGGTGGCGTTCTATCGGGCGACCTACGGCTTCGAGGTGTTCCACACCGAGGTCAACGAGGAGCAGGGCGTTCGCGAGGCGATGCTCAAGATCAACGAGACCTCGGACGGCGGCGCGTCCTATCTCCAGCTCCTGGAGCCCATCCGCGAGGACTCCACCGTCGCGAAGTGGCTCGCCAAGAACGGCGAGGGCGTGCACCACATCGCCTTCGGCACCGCCGACGTGGACGCCGACGCGGCCGCGATCAAGGACAAGGGCGTCCGGGTGCTGTACGACGAGCCGCGCCGTGGTTCCATGGGTTCGCGCATCACCTTCCTGCACCCCAAGGACTGTCACGGTGTGCTCACCGAGCTGGTGACCTCGGCCGCGAACCCCGCCGCGGAGCACTGACCGCCCACGTCACCGCACCGAGCGCCCGGCCCGCGCCATCGCGCCCGGCCCCGCCGCCTTCCCGGGCACCCGCCCGACCACTGCGACCCTTCGTGAACCGACACATCGTCAAACGAGTGGCGGAGTTCCTGCGACTCCGCCTCTTGTCGGCTTTGTGCCGACCGCCTAACGTTACCAGCGGGTAAGTTCAGCGAAGTTCAGCAATCCCTCATGTTGTCTCATGCTTCAACCGCCGACCCATGGAGGCCGACGATGAAGGAGATCCTCGACGCCATCCTCGCGGGGGACACCCCCAAGGAGGCGTACGCAGCGCTCCCGCTTCCCGACTCGTACCGCGCCGTCACCGTCCACAAGGACGAGGAGACGATGTTCGAGGGCATGGAATCGCGGGACAAGGATCCGCGTCAGTCGCTGCACGTCGAAGACGTGCCGCTGCCCGAACTCGGCCCCGGCGAAGCCCTCGTCGCCGTGATGGCCAGTGCGATCAACTACAACACCGTGTGGACCTCGCTCTTCGAGCCGGTCTCCACCTTCCGCTTCCTGGAGAAGTACGGCCGCAACTCGGACCTGACCAAGCGGCACGACCTGCCCTACCACGTGGTCGGCTCCGACCTCGCGGGTGTCGTGCTGCGCACCGGCGCGGGCGTGAACGCCTGGAAGCCCGGCGACGAGGTGGTCGCGCACTGCCTGTCGGTCGAGCTGGAGAGCGCGGACGGGCACGCGGACACCATGCTCGACCCCGAGCAGCGCATCTGGGGCTTCGAGACCAACTTCGGCGGTCTCGCGCACATCGCGCTGGTCAAGAGCAACCAGTTGATGCCCAAGCCGGCACACCTGTCGTGGGAAGAGGCCGCCTCGCCGGGCCTGGTCAACTCGACGGCGTACCGCCAGCTCGTCTCGCGCAACGGCGCGGGCATGAAGCAGGGCGACAACGTGCTGATCTGGGGCGCCTCCGGCGGCCTGGGCTCGTACGCGACCCAGTTCGCCCTGGCCGGCGGCGCGACGCCGATCTGCGTGGTGTCCTCCGAGGACAAGGCGCAACTGTGCCGGGACATGGGCGCAGAGCTGGTGATCGACCGCCGGGCCGAGGACTTCCGGTTCTGGAAGGACGAGCGCACCCAGGACCCGCGCGAGTGGAACCGGCTCGGCAAGCGCATCCGCGAACTCACCGGCGGCGAGGACGTGGACATCGTCTTCGAGCACCCGGGCCGGGAGACCTTCGGCGCGTCCGTGTACGTCACCCGCAAGGGCGGCACCATCGTGACCTGCGCGTCGACGTCGGGTTACATGCACGAGTACGACAACCGTTATCTGTGGATGAGCCTGAAGCGCATCGTCGGCTCGCACTTCGCCAACTATCGGGAGGCGTGGGAGGCGAACCGTCTGGTGGCCAAGGGTAAGATTCACCCGACGTTGTCGCGCACCTACGCTCTGGAAGAGACCGGCCAGGCGGCCCGGGACGTCCACCGGAACCTGCACCAGGGCAAGGTGGGCGTACTGTGTCTCGCACCGGAGGAGGGCCTGGGGGTTCGGGACGCCGAGATGCGATCGCGGCATATCGACGCCATCAACCGCTTTCGTAACGTCTGACGGCGGTCCCTGGATCTGAGACCATTCTCCCTGGTAGTCAATGCGGTACGGGCGGTTCCGGATGTACATACGGGGTCGTGTCGTCACCAACCGGTCGGAAACGGCCGATATGCAGTACTGAAACGTACGCGGCCAGGGGATGGAGTGGGACCCCACAGTGCGGGGCTACGACCGCTACCAAGTCGACGAGCACCTCGAAGTACTCGACGACGAGATCAAGCGGCTGAAGAAGGAGCGCGACGACACCGTCGCACACGCGGAGGACCTCGGCTATCAGGTCGAGGTTCTCCGCGCGAAGCTGCATGACCTTCGCCGCCAACTCGCCACGCCCCGATTCGACAGCATCGGCGGCCAGGCCGAGCAGATGCTGCGCAACGCCCAGTTGCAGGCCGACCAGGTCCGCGCGGACGCCGAGCGCGAATTGCAGGAGTCGCGCGCGACCACGCAGCGCCTGCTCCAGGAGGCCGCCGCGCGCTCCGCCCGGCTGGAGGCCGACTGGCAGGCCGAGGTGATGGAGCGCCGCCGGCGCCTGGACGAGGAACTGACCCAGGCCCGCCAGGCCACCGAGACCCGGGTCAACGAGAACGTCGCATGGGCCGAGCAGTTGCGCGCGCAGGCCGAGGAGCGCTCGCGCCAACTCGTGGACAACGCCCGCGCCGAGGCCGAGCGGATCGCCGCCGCCGCGCGCGAGCAGGCCGCCGGCACCAGTGAGAGCACCCGCGCCGAAGTCGAATCGCTGCTCTCCCGCGCGCAGGGCGACGCGGACCGGGTGATCGCCGAGGCCAAGGCCCGGGCGAGCGCGGCCGTGGACCAGTCCGAGCAGTTGCGCACCGAGACCCGAACCCGCGCGGAGAGCCTGGTCGGCGACGCCCGGGTCGAGGCCGCCCGGATCATCGGCGAGGCGCGCTCCGAGGCCGAGCGGGTCACCGGCGAGGCCGGCGCCCGGGCCCAGGGCGCCTCCGAGAACACCGCGAAGCTGCTCGAATCCGCCCAGTTGGAGATCGAGCGCCTGCGCGCCGAGGCGGCCGGCGAGGCGGACCGCCGCCAGGCCGAGGCGCAGCGCCTGCTCCAGAGCGCCGAGGCCGAGGCGAGCGAGAAGCTCGGCAAGGCCGCCGGCGAGGCCGAGGCGTATGTGGGCAAGGCCCGTGCCGAGGCGGACAAGCTCACCGCCGAGGCCCGTGCCGCCGCCGAGCGGCTGCGTGCCGAGGCACTCGCCGAGGCAGACCGGCTGCGCGACGAGGCACGCGCCGAGGCCGAGGCGCTGCGCACGGACACCCGCGCCGAGTTGGACACCGCCCGCGAGGAAACCCTGGCCCGGGTCGACGAGTTGGAGGCCGGGGCGCGCGCGGAGATCGAACGCCGCCGGCAGGAGGTGGACCGACTGCGCGGCGAGGCGCAGCAGTTGCTCACCAATGCCGAGGCCGGCGCCGCCGAGCGCCTGGAGACCGCCGCCCGTGCCGCGGACGACCTGATGGCCAAGTCCCGGTCCGAGGCGGAGCGGGTACAAAGCGAGGCCCGTACCGAGGCGGACGAGTTGCGCGCCCGCGCGCAGGCCGATGCCGAGGCGGTGGAGACGCGCACCCGCGAGTCGAGCGATCGACTCGCGAACGAGGCCCGCGAGTACGCGGAGCAGTTGCGTGCCAAGGCCGCCGAGAGCGCCGAGGAACTGCTGGAGGCGGCCCGCGCCGACACCGGAAAGCTGCGCGAGAAGGCGGTCGCCGACACGCACCGTCTGCGCGAGCTGACTCAGCGCCAACAGGCCGAGGCCGTCGAGGAGTTGCAGCGCGCCCAGGACGAGGCGCAAAACCTGCGCGCCGAGGCCGCGGCAGCCGCCGAGCAACTGCGCGAGGAGTCGAGCGCGCAGGCGGCGGAACGGGTCGAGGCGGCCCGCGCCGAGGCCGAGCGGGTGCGCACCGAGGCGGCGGAGAACGCCGGTCGCGCGCACGCCGAGGCCGAGGAACTGGTGGCCAAGGCCCGCGCCGAGGCCCAGAAGGCCGGCGCCGACGCGGCCCGCGCGGCCGAGGAGCTGATCCGCTCGGCCGAGCAGGCCGCGACCGAACTGCGCGATCAGGCGGTGGCGCGCGCCGAGGCGATGCGCGCCGAGGCCGAGCGCCAGACCGCCGAGCTGCGCACCCGCACCGAGGAACTGCGGGCCCGCGCCGAGCAGTCCGCCACGGATGCGGAGGCCGCGCTGGACCGCGCCCGGGCGGACGCCCAGGCCACCATGGAGCAGGCCCGCGCCGAGGCCGGCGCGCGTACCCAGTCGGCCGCGGTCAAGGCCGACGAACTGATCGGCAAGGCCCGCGAGGAGGCCGAGAAGGTCCTCACCGACTCCCGCGAGGAGGCGGACGGCATGCGCTCGGCCGCCCGCCGGGACGCGGCCTCGATGCGCGAGGAGGCGGAGACCGAGTCGCGCACGCTGCGCGAGGAGACCGAGGCCACCGCGCTGGCGGTCCGCGAGGCGGCGGAGAACGCGGCCCGCACGCTGCGCGAGGAGAGCACCGAGCAGGCCCGCACGCTGCTGGCCGACGCGGACGCGGACGCGACCCGGATGCGCACCGAGGCCGAGACCGCCGCGCAGGCGCTGCGCGAGAAGACCACCAATACCGCGCGCTCCGTGCTGGAGCAGGCCGACGCGGAGGCCGAGCGCATGCGCACGGAGGCCGAGACGGCCGCCCGAACGCTGCGCGAGGAGACCACCGAGACCGCGCGCTCCGTGCTGGAGCAGGCGCACGCCGAGGCCGAGCGCATGCGCACCGAGGCGGAGGAGGCCGCGCACACGCTGCGTGCCGAGACCGCCGCCACCGTGCGCGCCGCGCTGGAGAAGGCCGAATCGGACGCCGCGCGGGTGCGCGCCGAGGGCGAGGAGACCGCGCTCGGCATCCTCGAGCAGGCCGACAGCGAGGCCCGCACGCTGCGCCAGGAGGCGACCGCCGCGCTGGCCGCGGCCAGGTCCGACGCGGACGCGACCCGGGCGCAGGGCGAGACCGACGCGGACCGGGCCCGGTCCGAGGCGCAGGCCGCCGCCCGGGCGCTGCTGGAGCGGGCCGAACGCGATGCGGAACAGCTGCGCACCGAGGCCGAGACCGCGGCCCGCACACTGCGCACCGAGGCCGCCGAGGCACTGGACGCCGCGCGTACCGAGGCGCAGCGCCTGCACACCGAGGCGACCGCGACGCTGGCCTCGGCGAACCGGGACGCGGGCACGCTGCGCGAGGAGGCGGCCGCCGCGCTGGCGGAGGCGACGGCGGAGTCCGAGCGCATGCGCGGCGAGGCGGAGACCGCGGCGCTGACCCAGCTGGAGCAGGCCGACACCGACTCCGCCCGGATGCGCGAGGAGGCCGAGGCCGAGGCGGCCCGGCTGCGCACCCAGGGCGCGCAGGCGCTGGAGGAGGCCCGCGACGAGGCGGCCGAGCTGCGCGATCGCACCAAGGCGCGGGCGCGCGAGTTGCTGGAGAAGGCCGAGGCGCGCGGCACCGATCTGCTGGAGAGTGCGACCACGCAGGCCCGGCTGGCCAAGGAGGACGCCGCGCGCGCGGTGGCCGAGGCCCAGGCCGAGGCGGAGGCGGTACGCGCCGCCGTGGTGGGTATCGAGGACGCCGCCCGCGAGGAGTCGGACCGGCTCACCGCGCTCGCCGAACGCGATCTGACCAAGGCCCGCGACGACGCCGAGACCACGCTGGTGCGCGCCCGCGCGGAGGCGGATGCCACGGTCACCGCGGCGCGCAAGCACGCCGAGCGGATGAAGTCCGACTCCGACCGGGAGGCCGAGAAGACCCGAACGGCCGGACGGGAAGCGGCGAACAAGGAGCTGCGCGAGGCCGAGGAGGCCGCGACCGCGCTGCGCGAGCAGGCCCGCGCGGAGCTGGACCGGGCCGCCAACGAGGCCGAGGATCTGCTGATCCGGGCCAAGGGCCGGGCCACCGAGATCGTCGGCGCGGCCGAGCGCAAGGCCGAGCAGCGCGTCAACGAGGCGAACGAGGCGGCGAACCGCCTGATCGCCGAGGCCGAGGCCGAGGACGAACGCCTGCGCGCCGAGGCGACCGCGGTGATAGAGAAGGCGCGCGGGGACTCGGACGCGATGATCAGCGAGACCCGCCGGGACACCACCGCCACCCGCGAGCGTTCCGACAAGGAGGCCGAGCAGGTCGTCGAACGTGCCCGCCGGCAGGCCGCGGAGGGCCTGAAGCAGGCCGGCAAGCGGGTCGACGACCTGGTCGCCGCAGCGGAGGAACAGGTGAGCGAGGCCCGCGTGGACGCCGAGAAGATGAAGGTGGTCGCGGCGGAGGAAGCCGAGCGGATTCGTGACAAGGCCGGTTCCGAGGCGGATAGGGTACGGATTGCCGCGGTGAAGAAGGCCGAGGCGTTGCTCTCGGAAGCGGAACAGCGTCTCGCCGACGCCCAGAAGGGCGCGGACGACCTGCGGGCGAAGGTGGCCGAACAGGTGGCCGCCGCCCAGCGGGAGGCGCAGGCGGTCCGTCGCAAGACCGCCGCGGATGCCGAGAAGGTTCTCGACGAGGCGCGGAAGGAGGCGGAGCGACTGCGCACCGAGGCGCGCAAGGACGCCGACCGTCATCGCGCCGACGGACAGCGCAAACTCGACGAGTTGAACCGCAGGCGCAAGGACATCACCGCCGAGATGTCGCGCGTGCAGGGCGTGTTGGACGCGCTCGCCGCTCCCGCGGGCCTCGCCTCCGGCAAGGGCAACTCCTCGTCGGGCAAGGGCCCCGCGGCGAAGGGTGCCGGTTCGTCGTCATCCGATTGAGCGATGCCGGCCGGTTCTTATCCCCCGGTCAGGTCGATGCTCCGCCCGATTCGTGCCAGGATTCCACCCGTCACCTCATTCACCGCACCCGTCATACGACAGGAACCCCATGAGCGACACTAACTCTCCGCACGGCTTCGACATCGTCCGCCGTGGGTACGAGCGTTCGCAGGTTGACGACCGCATCACGAAGCTCGTGTCGGACCGTGACAGCGCGCTCGCGAGGATCTCGGCGCTGGAGAAGCGGATCGAGGAACTGCACCTCGAAAGCCAGAACGCGCAGGCTCAACTCGCCGACGCCGAACCCTCCTACGCCGGTCTCGGCGCCCGGGTGGAGAAGATCCTCCGCCTCGCCGAGGAAGAGGCCAAGGACCTGCGCGAGGAAGCCCGCCGCGCCGCCGATCAGCACCGCGAGTTGGCCGAGGCCGCCGCGCAGCAGGTGCGTTCCGACGCCGAGCAGTACGGCAAGGAGCGCAAGGCCAAGGCCGAGGACGAGGGTTCGCGGATCCTCGACAAGGCCAAGAGCGACGCCGCGCAGCTTCGTGGCGAGGCGGCCAAGGACGCGTCGGCCAAGCGCGAGGAGGCCGAGGCCCTCTTCGAGGAGACCCGGGCCAAGGCCGCCCAGGCCGCCGCGGACTTCGAGACCAACCTGGCCAAGCGCCGCGAGCAGTCCGAGCGCGACCTGGCGGCCCGTCAGGCCAAGGCCGAGAAGCGCCTGTCCGAGGTCGAGCACCGGGCCGAGCAACTGCGCCTGGAGGCGGAGAAGCTGCGCACCGACGCCGAGCGTCGTTCGCGTCAGACGATCGAGACGGCGCAGCGCCAGGCCGACGACATCGTCGCCGACGCGCGTGCCAAGGCCGACCGGATCCGCTCGGAGTCCGAGCGCGAGCTGGCCGCGCTGACCCACCGTCGGGACAGCATCAACGCGCAGCTCACCAACGTGCGCGAGATGCTGGCGACCCTCACCGGCGCGGCCGTCGCCGCCGCGGGTGTGAGCATCGATGACGACGACGACAAGATGCCGGGTGTACCGGCACAGCAGAGCCGCTGACCCTCTCTCGGGGGGCATCGGTACGGGCCGTAGGGGCCGGTTTCGGCGGCCGGGCGGCGGACGGGTTCCACGAGGACCCGCCCGCCGCCCGGCCGCATTTTCATGACGCGATCTCGGGGCGCGCGCCGATCGCGCGCGCCGCGCCGAGTCGGCGGATCCGAACGGGTGGACGAGGAGCAACGGGGCATGGGTCGACTGGGCAACATCTGGCCGCGGCGCAGATCGGGGGCGCCCGCCGGCGGTACCGCCCCGGATCCGGGCGCGGGGGTGGACGGGGCCGCTCCCGACGCACCGCCCGCGGCCGGTGCGGACGCGGCGGCTCCTGCCGATCCGGGCAAGCCCGGGACCGCGCCGACGACTTCGACCGACGAACCGGCGCCCGCGCGGGTGCCCGCCCAGGTCGCGTCGGCGCAGCCCGGCTCGGCGGCCGGCGCGTCGGGCTCGGGCCCGGCGGCCCCGGCCGGCGACGACACCGGGACCTCCGTACCGGTCCCGGCCGACGCCAAGGCCCCGGCGTCCGCTTCGACATCGGCCTCGACACCCGCCTCGGACTCGGGCTCGGACTCGGACTCGCCCACGGTCGAGCCGTGGACCGGGATCGGCTCGCGATTCGGCGATCCGGGCCGGCCGCTGCATCGGTCGTCGCCGTTCTATATCGGCTTCATCGGCGGACTCGGGCTGATCACCGCGTGGTTCCTGGCCCAGGCCGTGATGGGCATCCAGCACGTCCTGATCATCATCCTGATCTCGTTCTTCCTCGCCGCGGGCCTGAACCCGTTCGTCGAACGGCTGGAGCGTCGCGGCCTGCCCCGGCGCTGGGCGGTGTGCGCGGTGGCGCTCGGCTTCGTGATCGTGGCCGCGGGCTTCGTCACCGCGATCGCCCAGCCCCTGGTCGAGCAGACCTCGAATCTGATCAACTCGATCCCCGACAGCCTCACCGAGCTGCGCAACAACGAGAGATTCCGCAAGCTCGACGAGAAGTACGACATCGTCACCCGGGCCAAGGACTGGGCGGCCAACGCCAAGACCGCGGAGAACGTGGCGGGTGGGCTCTGGGGCTTCGGCAAGATGGTGCTGACCTCGGTGTTCGACACGCTCACCGTGATCGTGTTGACGCTGTACTTCCTGGGCGCGCTGCCCAGCATCAAGGAGCACCTGTACAACCTGTTCCCGAAGTCGCGCCGACCGCGGGTGCGGCTGCTCGGCGACGAGATCCTGTCGGGCATCGGCGGATATGTGAACGGCGCGCTGATCGTGGCCAGTTGCGCGGGTCTGTCCTCGTTCATCTTCCTGATGATCCTGGGCAACGACTACGCGCTGCCGCTGGCCCTGGTGATCGCGTTCACCGACCTGATCCCGATGATCGGCGCCACCATCGGCGCCGCGGTGGTGTCGCTCGTGGTCTTCTTCGACTCCCCCGGCAAGGCGCTCACCTGCGTGATCTTCTTCCTGGCCTATCAACAGTTCGAGAACTACCTGATCTATCCGCGGGTGATGAACCGCGCGGTGAACGTACCGCCGGCGATCACGGTGATAGCGGCGCTGGTCGGGGGCGCGCTGCTCGGGGTGACCGGGGCATTGCTCGCGATTCCGATCGCGGCCGCCGTACTGCTCATACTTCGCGAAGTGGTCACACCTCGACAGGATCAGGCGTGAGCCTGTCAATCGTCCTCGAGGATGATGCTGCGGGACTTCCCTCGAACTCGTGACCCAGCACGGGCCCGACGCGCGGCGGCCGTGCTCGGCGGCGATTCGGCCTAAGCTCGAACCCTTCACAGACTCATGCACCGAAACCATCCTGGGAGTGCGGCAACAGATGATCGAAGCGAGAGGGCTCACCAAACGCTACGGAAACAAGCTGGCGGTGGATCAGCTTTCCTTCCAGGTGCGTCCGGGCTCGGTGACCGGCTTCCTCGGCCCCAACGGTGCCGGCAAATCGACCACCATGCGGATGATCCTCGGGCTGGACGCGCCGACCGGCGGCAACGTCACGGTCAACGGCCGCCCGTACGACCACGTCCAAGCCCCGCTGCGGGAGATGGGCGCGCTGCTGGACGCCAAGGCGATGCACGGCGGCCGTACCGCGTACAACCACCTGCTGTGCCTCGCGCAGAGCAACGGCATCCCCAATCGCCGGGTGGACGAGGTGCTGGGGATGGTCGGCCTGACGCAGGTCGCCAGGAAGCGCGCGGGCGGCTTCTCGCTCGGCATGGGCCAGCGGCTGGGCATCGCCTCGGCGCTGCTGGGCGACCCCGGCATCCTGATGTTCGACGAGCCGGTCAACGGGCTCGACCCCGAGGGCATCCTGTGGATCCGGAACCTGATGAAGCAGCTCGCTTCCGAGGGCCGCACCGTGTTCGTCTCCAGCCACCTGATGAGCGAGATGGAGGTGACCGCCGACCACCTGATCGTGATCGGTCAGGGGCGGATGATCGCCGACACCTCGATGCGCGACTTCATCGAGACCAACTCGCAGTCCTTCACCGTGGTGCGCTCGCCGCAGGTGGACCGGCTCAAGCCGCTGCTCCAGGGCAAGGGGGCGACGATCACTCCCGACCAGGCGGTGCCCGGTTCGTTCCGCGTGCACGAGCTGCCCCCGACGGTGATCGGTGACCTCGCCGCCGAGCACGGCATCGCGCTGCACGAGTTGTCGCCGCGCTTCGACTCGCTCGAAGAGGTCTACATGCGAATGACCCAGCACAGCGTGGAGTACCGCGCCGGGCTGCCGGGCGGTCCGCCGCCCGGATGGGGTCCGCCCGGGATGGCACCGCCGCCCGGTTATCCACAGCAGGGTGCTCCGCAGTTCGCCGGCCCGGCCGGTTATCCACAGCAGCAGGGTGCGCCCGGCGCACCGTGGGGAGCCCCCGCCGGGGCGCCGCCCGCCGGTGCCCCGTCCCTGTCCAAGCCGCAGTCCAACGGAAGCGAGGGCTGAGCGATGGCGCAGAACACTCCGCCCCCCATGCCGCAGGGCCAACCGCACGTGATGCCGCAGGCGCAGATGGCCGCGCCGCAGCAGACCCAGCAGTTCCCGCCGCCGGGGCAACAGGCGCAACAGCAGTTCCCGCCGCCCGGTCAGCAGGCGCCGTACCCGCCGGTCCAGCAGTTGCAGGTCGGCGGGCAGGTCGGCGGCGGCAACGCGGGCTTCGGCCGGGTGCTGCTGTCCGAGTGGACCAAGATCCGCACGGTCCGCTCGACCATGTGGACGCTGGTCGTGATGGTGCTGCTCATCCTCGGCCTGGGTGTGCTGCTCGCCGGCACGGTCAGCCCGGATGCCGACGACGACTACGTGAGCATCGCGCTGATCGGCGTGATCGTCGCGCAGCTCGCCGCCGCGACGCTGGGTGTGCTGACCATCTCCGCCGAGTACACGACGGGCATGATCCGCACCACGCTGACCGCGTACCCGCGCCGGCTCCAGGTGCTGGCGGCCAAGGGTGTGGTCTTCGCCGGCCTGATGTTCGTGGTCGGCGTGGTCACGATGGGCCTGACCGCCGTGCTCGGCAAGGCGATGCTCACCTCGCGGATCGGTGACTCCACCGCCGAGGTGGACCTGTTCCGCAGTGTCGTCGGCGGTTCGCTCTACCTGGCCGTGATCGGTCTGTTCGGGCTGGGCCTGGGCGTGCTGCTGCGGCACTCGGCGGGCGCGATCACCGCGCTGATGGGCGCCATCCTGCTGCCGATGATCATCGGCCCGTTCCTGCCGCAGTCGGTCGGCGAGAAGGTCATGGAGTACTCGCCGATGTTCGCCCTGGGCAAGCTGATCGGCGGTGGTGGCGACGACGGCGGTCCGGGTCCGTGGCCCTCGCTGTTGCTGATCGCGGCGTACGCGGCGCTCGCGCTGATCGCGGGCGGGGTACGGATGCGTTCGCGCGACGTGTGACCCGTCCGGTCCGGCGGTTTGCCTGACCATTCGTCAAAAATGTTGGTCCGCATACCGAAAAGGTCTCGCTCGACAGTCGTCGGGCGGGGCCTTTCGGCCGTTTTCGGGGCGACTCGCGCAACCACGGAAGATACATCCGGAGATAGTCCGACGATATGCTCACGTCCCATGTATGGGCAGGGGGATCCAGGAACACCCAACGCAGCGGACGCGGCATCTGTGCGCGTCCCCGCTCCCGTTCACCAGAGCCGGCGCTCGGGGGGCGGACTGGCGGCCGGGCTCGGTTCCGCGGCGGCCGTCTTCGCGTTGGCGGGGATCGCCACCGCCGTCGTCCTGCTGGGCAACTCCGAGACGGTGTGGGAGTCGGTGCTCGCGGGCACGCTGCTCACCACCGCCGTCGCCCTGTCCTCGATCGCCGCGTGGTTGCGCCATCGGGTCTCCGAGCGGCGGATCGCCCGACTCCGTGAGCTGACCGTGCGTCAAGCCGCGGAGAGCGCCCGGCTGGAGGCCGAACGCGCCCGGCTGGAAGCCGAACACGACGAGCTGTTGCGCGGCCGCGCGGCGCTCGCCGACGAGGAGACCCTGATGCGCGGCCGGGTGCACGACGTGTTCGTGAACCTGTCGATGCGCACGCTGACCCTGGTCGAGCGGCAGTTGGACCTGATCGAGAAGCTCGAACACGGCGAGGACGAACCCCAGCGGCTCCAGGACCTGTTCCGGCTCGACCACCTCGCCACCCGGATGCGCCGCAACAGCGAGAACCTGCTCGTGCTCGCGGACGCGGACGAACGGCGCGGCCGGCGCCCACCGATCCCGCTGCTCGACGTGGTCCGCGCCGGCGTCTCCGAGATCGAGCGCTACGAGCGGATCGACGTCGGCCACGTACCGCGCGCCGACGTACTCGGGCGCACCGCCGACGACGTCGGCCACCTGCTCGCCGAACTCCTGGAGAACGCCGCCGCGTACTCGGCGCCCGAGTCCCGGGTGGAGATCGGCGGTTGGACGCTGGAGAACGGCGAGGTCGTGTTGTCGGTGGACGACAACGGGATCGGCGTACCGGCGGACCGGCTCACCGAGTTGAACTCGCAGATCGAGCGGGACAGCGCCGAGGAGGAGGCCGCCAGTGGCGGCGGCCTGGGCGTGTTCGTCGTCGGCCGGCTGGCCCGCCGACACGGGATCAGGGTGCAACTGCGCCCGCGCCCGCAGGGTGGCCTGAGCGCGGTCGTGGTGATCCCCGCCGCGGCCTTCCACGGTCAGGGCCCCTCCCCCGCCGAGTTCTCCGCCGAGCGCGACCGGGAGCAGGAGCGCGAGCGGGACCGGATGGCCATCCCGGGCGTGGCTCCCGGCGCGCGGGCGATCCCGCCGGGCGCGGCCCGACTGGCGCTGCCGTCGGCCCGACCGGTCGGTGCGAACCCCGCGCCCGCCGTCGCGATCGAGCCCGCCGCGGCGACCCGGGTCACGCCCGCGTCGCGCGGTCCGGTGGTGCCGCGCGAGGACGCCGCGCCGCCGGCCCGGACGCCGAAGGGGCTGCCCAAGCGCACGCCGGCGGCCAACCCCGAGCCGGCACCGGACGAGGCGGCGGCCAAACTGGTCGCGCCGGGTGCGCTGTTCCCCGCGGTCGAGGCGCTGATGGGCGAGGACGGCGCCGAGGCCCCGCCGCCCGGGACGACCCCGAAGGCCGCTTCGAACTCCTCCGACGGCTCGCACGGCTCGGATGCCTCGAACCCCTCCGCGGCTTCGAACGGTTCGACCACGTCGCCCGCTTCGACCACATCGGCTGCCTCGACCGCTTCCGCCGCCGCGAATGCCCGGGACGTGCCGCGGGTCGCGCCGCCCGCCCGCCGTACCGCGGCCGCCGAGCCGCGGGCGCGGTCGGCCGCGCCCGCGAAGCCGCAGGCGGCCGCGAGCGGGGACGGAACGGGGCCCGCCGTCTCCTCGGTCGGCCGGACCCGGCGCGGGCTGCCCAAGCGCCTCGTGGCGGGCGACAACAGCGGTGCGATGCGCATCGTGCCCCCCGCGGAGGCGTCCCGGGACACCGGTACGCTCTCCGCCGCCGAACTGCGCAGGCAACTGACGGGCTTTCAGGAAGGTCTGGAGGCGGCCCGCCGGGAGGGCGACACGACCGATCCGGTCGGGTCGTCCGACGAAGAACCCACCTTCCCGCCGGACGCGCGGGAGGAGACAGGAGGTGGAGACCGGTGACCGGGTCGAATGGCACCACGGCACGCGATGTCGACTGGCTGGTGGCCGGCCTCGCCGGGGATGTCCCGGGGGTCCGCGAGGTCGTCCTGGTCTCCTCCGACGGCCTGATGCTGGCCAGCGCGCGCGGCCCGGACGCGGCCGCCGCGGCGGAGGACGCCGAGGAACAACTCGGCGCGATCGTCAGCGGCCTGGTGGCCCTGGCCGAGGGCACCTCGCGCGTGCTCGACATGGGCGCGGTCCGCCAGGAGATCGTCACGATGGCCGAGGGCTACGTCGTGGCGATGTCGATCAGCGACGGATCCTGTCTGGGCGTACACGCGGGCGGGTCCGCCGACCTCGGCGTGATCGCCTATCAGATGACCTCGTTCGTACGGCGCGCCGGCCACGTCCTGACGCCGGCCCTGCGCGCACAGATGCACCAGGACCGTGGAGGTGGTCGCGTTGGCTCCTGACGGCGGTTTTTCCGACTACGACACCGAGCGGGGATATCCGACCAGACCCGAACCGGGCGGTCGCACCTCGCGGGTACGCCCCTACACGCTGACCCGAGGCCGTACCCGTTACGGCCACGTACTGCTGGTGGAGACGCTGGTCACCACCCTGGACTGTCCGCAGGACGGCACGGGCGACATGCCCGAGGTCGCCAGGATCGTGCACCTGTGCCGAGGGGTGCGCTCGGTGGCCGAGGTGGCCGCGATCCTGCACATGCCGCTCGGCGTGGTCCGGGTCCTGATCAGCGACCTGGCCTCGCAGGGCCGAATCAGCGTGTACCAGGCCGAGCACGAGGCCGGCCGCCCCGATCGCGCGCTGCTGGAGAGGGTGCTCGGTGGACTACGCAAAATTTGATCTGGGTGGGACCGGCGGGCTCGGCGACGAGGTTCCGGCCATCCCGCTGCCCGCGGCCGGCGCCGGTGGTCGACGGATCGGCGAGGGACCGCCGATCACCTCGACGAAGATCGTCGTCGCGGGCGGCTTCGGGGTCGGCAAGACCACCCTGGTCGCGGCCGTCTCGGAGATCCCGCCGCTGACCACCGAATCGGTCATGACGGTGCTCAGCGAGGACGTCGACGACCTGTCCGGCCTGCCGGAGAAGCGCACCACCACGGTCGCGATGGACTTCGGCCGGATCACCCTGGAAAGCGACCTGGTGCTCTACCTGTTCGGCACCCCGGGGCAGAACCGGTTCTGGTTCATGTGGGACGACCTGGTGCGCGGCGCGGTGGGCGCGATCGTCCTGGTGGACACCCGGCGGCTGGAGGACAGCTTCCCGGCGGTGGACTACTTCGAGCGATCGGGCATTCCGTTCGTGGTCGCGGTCAACCTCTTCGACGACGCGCCGCGCTATCCGGAGGAGGACCTGCGCGACGCGCTGTCGATCAGCCCGCGCACGCCGATGACCGAATGCGACGCGCGGGTGCGGGAGAGCGCGGTGGACGCCCTGGCCGAATTGGTCGTGCACGCGCTGGACCTCACCCCGTAGGGACGGACGACACCTCGGAACCCGTGGACGGCGACCTCACCCTGCGTGCGATCGGGCACGTGTCCGGCCCGCGTGGAACTCGTGGACGACCACCGGGGGAACGTGTCCTCGGTGATCCGCCTGGACGCCGGGCGGTTCGGGCCCGGAGGCGCTCGCCGGCCCGGACGAGTTCTCCCACCCGGAGGTGGTCTTCCACTTCCACCGGGTGCCGGACGAGGCGATCGAGACCGGCGCCCGCCGCCCACGCGGCAAACCGGACCGGCCCCTCGTCGGCATCTTCGCCCAACGCGCCGCGACCGCGTCCTGGCAGCGTCACCGAGACCACGAATGCCGCTAGACCTACCACTGGACCTACACCCTGGCCCGCTCCACCGCCGTGACTTCCCTCGAAGAAACCCTCATGCGCTCCATGGCCGCCCGTCCGGAAGGCTCCCGCCCCCTCTCGACGTGTACTCCGGAATCCGCAAGCCCTCCGAGCTCCTCACCCCGGGAGTCCTCGCCGAGCTTCTCGCCCGCACCCTGCTCCGCCCGGGCGTGAACCGGGCGGCGGTCCTGCGCACCGCCCTCTCCGAAGCCCGCGAACAACCGGGCACCCGACGGGATCTGCGCCGGCAGCGAGCACCACGCCCATGACCGGGGAAGCCCCACCACCACCGCTCGTCCGCAATCGGCGCCGGGCAGGCTCCGACACACGGGTCGAGCCACCCCGGGCGGCTCCACGCCTGGCGGAAGTTCGGCGCCGGGACCGGTCCCCGGGTCCCGAGGGTCGGTCCCGGCGCCGAACCGGTCAGAACAGCTTCAGTTTGTCGTCCTCGGTGCCGCGTAGGGCGTTGTAGTCCAAGGTGACGCAGGTGATGCCCCGGTCGACCGCGAGCACACGGGCCTGGGGCTTGATCTCCTGGGCGGCGAAGACGCCCTTGACCGGGGCGATCAGGGTGTCGCGGTTGAGCAGTTCGAGGTAGCGGGTGAGTTGTTCGACGCCGTCGATCTCGCCTCGGCGCTTGATCTCGACCGCGACGGTGGTGCCGTCCGCGTCTCGGCACAGGATGTCGACCGGGCCGATCGGGGTGGGGTACTCGCGGCGGATCAGGGTCCAGCCGGCGCCCAGCGCGTCCAGTCGATCGGCCAGCAACTCCTGGAGGTGGGCCTCGACGCCGTCCTTGACCAGGCCGGGGTCCACGCCCAGCTCGTGCGACGTGTCGTGCAGTACTTCCTCGATCGTGATGATCAGCTTCTCGCCGGCCTTGTTGATCACCGTCCACACGCCGTCGCCCTCCTTGAGGGTGCACGGCGGACTCATCCAGTTCAGCGGCTTGTACGCGCGGTCGTCGGCGTGGATGGACACGCTCCCGTCCCGCTTGACGAGGATGAGCCTGGGGGCGGACGGCAGGTGGGCGGTGAGTCGCCCGACGTAGTCCACGGAGCAATGGGCGATGACGAGACGCATGCCCCGACGCTACCGCCTTCGCGACCCCTGACTCGGCCATCCCCTCATCGGCGCCTCGACCCGTGTGACGCACGTCATGGCGGCGCCCCGGGGCCGTCCGGCCGGGACCGGAGGCCGCCTTCGGCACGCGGATCCGTCCGTACGACCGCTGGGTACGGCCCCGGACCGGGCCGGAGTACGGACGGGCGGTCGCGCGTTCCTGGTCGTGTTCACCGACCGTTCGCTATGGAGCAACGTGTGCCCGATGTCCTACGGTGAGTCAGGAGACGGTGCGGGCCGCGCGGATGGGCGTTCGGGGCGTGTCGTGATCGGAGCATGGGCGCCACCTGCTACGTACCGGACACGACCCGTACCGCCGGGCGAACTTGCGTACGTCCCGGCCGGAAGGAGCACCGATGTCGCTCGATGTGCCTCCGAAGTTGTTGGAACAGGCCGAACGCGGTGACGTGGACGAGGCCGAGTTCGTCGACTGCGTGCGCACCTCGCTGCCCTACGCCTGGCATCTCGTTTCCTCGTTGGCGACGCAACTCCAAGTGGATGGCGGTCCGTTCGCGGACAACCAGGTGCCGCCCGCCACCGAGACCGAGCGCGGGCAACTGCTTCGCGCGCTGGCCTCGGACGCGATTCGCGGCTCGATGGAACGGCATTTCGGGGTCAAGCTCGCGTTCCAGAACTGCCACCGGGTCGCGGTCTTCCCGGTCGAGGGCCTGGACGCGGACCGGTACGCCAAGTTCACCTCGATCCGGGGCCAACTGCTCAACCAGTCGCCGACGCTGCGCGACTGCTGACACCGCTTCGGAACCCTTCGGCGGCGCGGGCGGGCCTGACGGCGTGCCCGCGCCTCCGCATACCCGGCTCCCCGCGCACGCGCGCCCCGGACCCCCGATCCGGCCCGCGGATACCCGCGCAGCCGCTCACCCGCGCCCCGCGCGCACCGCACCGTCGCGCCATGTCGCCCACACGCACGTCACGCCGCACCGCCCGCACCCGCGCACCCCTCCCTCCCCTCCCACGCGAGGAGCAGCCCATGGGCATCACCCAGCCATTGCACCGTTGGGCCCAGCAGACCCCGGAGCGCACGGCCGTGATCGACGGCTGCGCGGGCACCACGTTCCACGAACTGCGCGAGCGCGTCGCCAAAGTCGCCGGCGCGCTGCGCGATCTGGGCGTCGGTGCCGACGACCGGGTCGCGATCCTGGCCCTGAACTCGTCCCGCTACCTCGAGTGTCTGAGCGCGATCCCGTGGGCCGGCGGCGTGCTGAACCCGGTGAACATCCGCTGGAGCGCGGCCGAGATCGCCTTCTCCCTGGACGACTCGCAGACCTGCGTACTGTTCGTCGACGACACGTTCGCCCCGCTCGTGCCCGCGCTGCGCGCCGCCTCGTCGAGCGTGCGCGAGGTCGTGCACATGGGCATCGCGCCGACCGGGCCCGGGACGCACGACTACGAGGAGTTGCTGGCGGCGGCCGAGCCGATCCCGGACGCGAACCGCGGCGGCGACGACCTCGCCGGGGTCTTCTACACCGGCGGGACCACCGGATTCCCCAAGGGCGTGATGCTCTCCCACGACAACCTGCTCGCGTCCGCGATGGGCGGCCTGGTCGCCACCGCCGCCTTCCGGATCGTGCCGGACGCGCGCGTGCTGCACGCCGCGCCGCTGTTCCACATCGCCGGGTTCGGGGTGTCGCTGATGACCTCGATCGTCGGGATCCCCCAGGTGGTACTGCCGTTCTTCGAGCCCGAGCAGGTCGCCGCGACCATCCGGCGGGAGCGGATCACCGAGGTCTTCCTGGCCCCGACGATGCTGCAAATGGTGCTGGAACACCCCAGGTTCGCCGAGTACGACGTGTCCTCGCTGCGGCTGCTCACCTACGGTGCGTCGCCGATCACCGCCGCGCTGCTGGAGCGAGTACTCAAGGCGCTGCCCGGCACCGCCCTGGTCCAGGCCTACGGCCAGACCGAACTCTCGCCGCTGGCAACGCTGTTGATGCCACAGGACCACTTGGACGCGGACCCGACGCGGCTGCGCTCGGCGGGTCGGCCGTGCCACCACGCCGAGGTACGGATCCTGGGCTCCGACGGGCGCGAGGCGGCGCGCGGCGACGTCGGCGAGATCGTCTCGCGCGGGGACCACGTGATGCTCGGCTACTGGAACCGGCCCGACGAGAGCGCACAGGCGCTGCGCGACGGCTGGATGCACACCGGCGACCTGGGGTTCATGGACACCGACGGCTACGTCACCGTGGTCGACCGGCTCAAGGACATGATCGTCACCGGCGCGGAGAACGTGTACAGCGCCGAGGTGGAGAACGCGGTCAACGCGCACCCCGACATCGCCGCCTGCGCGGTGATCGGTCTGCCCGATCCCACGTGGGGCGAGCGGGTGCACGCCGTCGTGGTCCTGCACCCGGATCGCGAGCTGACCGCCGAGCAGGTCCGCGCCCACGTCAAGACGTTGATCGCCGGCTACAAGGCGCCCAGGAGCGTCGAGTTCGTCGACGCGTTGCCGTTGACCGCGGCCGGCAAGGTGCGCAAGTCCGTGCTGCGAGAGAGGACGACCCAGGCGTGAACCCGACCATGCTCGACCGCTACGTCTCGCTGCGCATCGGGCGACGCGGCTGAGCGGACCCACCGCCCCGGCGCCCGGGACCGGCGCCGGGGCGACGCCTCACGCCCGGCCGGCGCCCCCACCGGACTCGAACGGACTCTCGACAAACCCGCGCCCAGCGGGCACGATCGCGGCTTATGACGGTGACCCGGGGGATCGTGACGTACGCGGCGGTCGTGACATTGACCATCGAGGCGGTGGCCGCGGTCGTCGGCTGTGGCGTGGTCGCGCCGATCGTGGTCATGAACGCGCTGTCGGACCGGTACGCGAGCAAGGGGACCGCGGCCGGCGCCCTCGGGGCCGCCTTCTTCGTGCTGCTCGGCCTGGTGATCGTGATCTGGTCGGTCTGGGCGGTGAACAACCTGCGGGATCGGCTGCACACCGGATCGACCTCCCGGGTCGGCCTGATCGGCGCGGCCGGTCTGCATGTGGCGAGCTCGGCGGTCGCGCTGATCTTCCCGATCGTGCTCGCGGTGACCCTGCCGGCCCTGGCGCTGCTGCTCGCGGCGACGCTGGCGACCCGCCCCCGGCGCCCGACCGGTCGACGGATGGCCACGGGTCGGGACGGGGCCTCTACCGTCGCCGGGTGATCCGCCGGTGCCCGCGGCTGTTCCAGCACGGGCGATGCCAGTGCCGGCGCTCCTCGACCCGGCCGTCCGCGGACCACGCGACCACGTGCGGCACGCCCGGCGCGATCTCGTGGTCGCATCCGGGGCAACGGTAGGTCTTGGTCGCGGCCTGACCGCTGATCGGTCGCACCAGCCAATCCCCGTCCATCCCCGACTCGCGCTCCTCGAAGCCGAGGCTGGGGTCGCGGGGTTCGTCCCGGTCGACGGACCGGGAGCGGCTGGTGGGCTTGTTACGACGCGGCACACAAAAAGGGTACGGGTGCACGCGCCGCGTGCACCCGTACCCCTCTCGTACTACTTACTCCCGTCCGACCGCGACCGGTCCGGCCGCATCGCTCCGGCCCGCAGCGCTCCGGCCCGCGCTACCGCTTCGCGTAGTCCCGGAAGCCGCGTCCGGTCTTGCGGCCGAGGTAGCCCGCGGTCACCAGGTGCTCCAGCAGCGGCACCGGCGACCAGCCGGGCTCGCGGAACTCGGCGAACAGCACCTTCTGGATGGCCAGCGAGACGTCCAGCCCGACCACGTCGAGCAGTTCGAACGGACCCATCGGGTAGCCCGCGCCCAGCTTGATCGCGGTGTCGATGTCCTCGGCCGCGGCGTAGTTGGCCTGGAGCATGCGCACCGCGTCGTTCAGGTACGGGAACAGCAGCGCGTTGACGATGAAGCCGGCCCGGTCGCCGCAGTCCACCGCGTGCTTCCTCGTGCGGCGACAGACCTCGTGGATGGTGGCCACCACGTCGTCCGTGGTGGCGACCGTACGCACCACCTCGACCAGCTTCATCACCGGCGCGGGGTTGAAGAAGTGCATGCCGACCACGTCGCCGGGGCGCGAGGTGGCCACCGCGCAGTCGATCACCGGCAGCGAGGAGGTGGTGGTCGCCAGGATCGCGCCGGGCTTGCAGATCTCGTCGAAGTTCTCGAACAGGGCCTGCTTGACCGACAGTTCCTCGACCACCGCCTCCACGACCAGGTCCGCGAAGGCGAGGTCGTCGAGCCGGGTCGAGCCGGTCACCCGGGCCAGCGCGTCGGCCTTGGCCTCCTCGGTCAACCGGCCGCGCTGGATCTGCTTGTCCAGCGAGCGGATCAGCGCCGTGCGCACGCGCTCGACCTTCTCCTCGCTGCGCGCGACGTAGACCACGTCGTAGCCGGACTTGGCGAACACCTCGACGATGCCCGTGGCCATCGTCCCGGTGCCCACCACGCCCACCGCGCGCACGTCGCGCGGCGTGCCGGCGACCGCGCCGGTCTCGCCGGCCTCGGCCACCACGACCGGCGAGCCCGCCTGCTCGTAGGTGTAGAAGCCGCGACCGCTCTTGCGCCCGAGCAGGCCCGCGGTACGCATCTGCTTGAGGATCGGCGCGGGCGCGTGCAGGCGATCGCGCGACTGGCGATACATCTGCTCCAGGATCTCGTACGCGGTGTCGATCCCGACCAGGTCGAGCACCGCGAGCGGGCCCATCGGCAGACCGCAGCCGAAGCGCATCGCCGCGTCGATGTCCTCACGCGTGGCGTACTTCTGCTCGTACATCGACGCCGCGTGGTTGAGGTACGCGAACAGCAGCCCGTTGGCGATGAAGCCGGCCCGGTCGCCGGCGACCACCGGCGACTTGCCCAGCCGCTCGGCGAGCGCGACCACGTCGGCGAGCACCTCGGGTTCGGTGACCACCGTGCGGACGACCTCGACCAGCTTCATCACCGGCGCGGGGTTGAAGAAGTGCAGCCCCACGACGCGCGAGGAACGTGTGGTGGACACCGAGAGCTCGGTGACCGACAGCGAGGAGGTGTTGGTGGCCAGGATGGTGTCCGGGCCGCAGATCTTGTCGAGCCGGGCGAAAAGCTCCTGCTTCTGCTCGAGCTGCTCGGGTATCGCCTCCAAGACGAGATCCGCCGCGGCGACCGAGTTCAGGTCGGTGCCGAGGGTGATGCGATCGAAGATGTCTCGCTGCTGGTCCTCGGTCAGCTTCCCGCGCGCCGCGGCGCGGGCGGTCGACTCGGCGATCCGGGCCCGGCCACGCGCGATGGCCTCGTCGGAGACGTCCACGGCCACGACGGTGAGTCCCGCCCGGGCCAGGACCTCGACGATGCCGGCACCCATGGTGCCCAGGCCGACCACGCCGACCGTGCTGATGTCACGGGTCATCTGCTGTGCTCCTCGCTGCTGAAATGGCGTCTCCCTACCGGGAGTACGCCTTGGTTACTGCGAAGTAGTACCGCGGGGTTTCAGGAGTATGGCAGCCCCTGTCGGACAGGCACAGACCGGTGGGATGTGCCGTTCGCCTCGATCCGTCCCGAATATGTGTTCGGATGGGTGATCAAGCGTCCCCGTCGCCGACCGCACGATGGCGCCGCCGGTCCGATAACCGCCCGGTCGGGTGAAAAACCATCACAGGTGAAGGATTACCTCCGAAGGCCTTCGAGCGTTGTCTTGTCTGTGGGCGCCCTGTCCCCACCTCCCGCTCCGCCCACCGCCGGTCCCGCCCGGCCCGGGCCGACGGGGTCACGACAAGGAGGACGCGATGAAGTTGGGCATCTTCCTGCTGGCGGCACAGTTCGACGCGGGCGATCACGGTGGCGTGCTCACCGCTGCCATGGACGCGGGAATCGCCGCGGAGGAGGCCGGGTTCGACGAGGCGTGGATCGCCGAACACCATTTCGTGCCGTACGGGTTGTGCCCGTCGGCGGTCACGTTCGCCTCCATGCTACTGGGGCGTACCCATCGAATCGGGGTGGGTACGGCGATCAGTGTGCTTTCCGACCAGCACCCGGTCGCTCTCGGTGAGCAGGCCGCCCTGCTGGACCAACTCTCCGGGGGGCGCTTCACCCTCGGAGTCGGGCGCGGCGGCCCGTGGGTGGACCTGGAGGTCTTCGGCACCGGCCTGCGCCGGTACGACGATGCCTTCCCGGAGTCGCTGGACCTGCTGATGCGCTGGCTCACCCACCCGAGGGTGGGCGCGGAGGGCGAACATTTCGCGTTCCGCAAGGTGCCGGTGGTACCGCGTCCGCGCACCTACCCGCACCCTCCGGTGATCGTCGCCTGCACCTCGCCCGCGAGCGCCTCGCTCGCCGCCCGCCACGGCCTGCCGATGCTCCTGGGCATGCACGCCGACGACGAGGAGAAGGCCACGATGGTCCGCACCTACGAATGCGCCGCGTCCGCGTGCGGCCGCGACCCCAAGGCGGTCGAGCACGCCGCCGCGAGCGTCGCCTACGTCGCGGACACCCGCCGCGAGGCCACCGAGACCCTGCGTGGCGCGATGCCGAGGTGGCTGCGCCGGGGCCTGTCGGCGCACGTGACGGTGGACGACCGGCAACGCCGCATGCGCGACCCGGCGGAATACACCGACTTCCTGTGCCGCATCCACCCGGTCGGCTCCCCGACCGACTGCGTCCGCCGCCTCTCCCACACCGCGGAACGCACGGGCATCACCCGTTTCCTGCTCTTCACCGAGGGCGGGGGCGCGGCATCGACGACATTGGAGAACGTGAAGCGGCTGGGGAAGGAAGTACTGCCGGCGCTGCGGTGATGCCGCCGGGGCCGGACGCCGGGCGCCCGGCCCCGGGATCCGGCGCCGAGGCCGCGTTCGTCGACCTCACATGCCGTCGCCGGCCGCCGGGGGCTGGGCCGGGGCGGATGTGCTCGGCTGGGGTGGCGCGGTCGAGGCCGGTGGGGGTGCCGACGTCGTGGTCGGGGGCGAACTGTTGCCCTGGGACGCCGAGTTGGCCGGGCTGGACGAGCGCGCCGTGCTCGCCGGGGCGGTGGTCGCGGGCGGTGACTCGCGGGTCGTCGTGGTGATCGTCGAGGTCGCGCTGCCGGAGCCCGGCTTGCGGCTGCCGGTCGGGGACGCCGGCTTGTCCCGGTCGGCCTTGGGATCCGCCTCCGGACCCCGGTTGGGCGTGTTCGGGTCGAAGGCCGCCGAGCCGGTCGAGCCGACCGGATTGCGGTGGTCGATCTTGTCCGGCGAATCCGAGCCCATCGCGACCACGGCGGCCAGGGTCAGCACCAGGACCGCCGCCGCTCCCGCCGTCATCAGCACGCCGCGACGACCGATCCCGCCGCGTGCCGCGCCGCCCGACCCGTCCCCGCCCGCCGCCGCGACCGCGACCCGGTCGCCGCCCGCCAGCGCCAGCACCCGGCGGTCCGCCGCGAGTCCGCGCTTGTCCGAGCCGACGTCGCGCATCCGGGTGGCCGCGACCGCCTCCTCGCGCGCGCCCCGGGTGTCGCCGGTGCACAGCGCCAGGACGGCCAGCTCGTGCCGGAACCACGCGTGGTCGGACGCCGCCGAGGCGCCCGCCTCGCGCGCCGAGGCCAGGCCCAGGTCGAGCACCTCGCCCCACGTGTCCCAGCGTGCCGAGGCGCCGAACGCGGGCGCCGCGGACCGGGCCAGCGCGCGCGCCGATCCGGCCTTGCCCAGCCGCTCCGACTCACGCAGGCAGGCCAGGATCGTGTCCGCCTCGCGCGCGATCTCCACGGGAGTGACCGAGGGGTGCGAGACCCACCAGGTGAAGTGTTGTATCGCCGCGACCGCCCACGAGGACGGCCCGCGCACGATCGTGGCGATCGCCTCGGCGGTGCCGCCGGTGAGCCGATACCGGCCGAACTCGCGCACCGCGAGCCCGGCCGCGACCAGCTCGTCGGCCGCGCCCACCGCGTCCACCGCGCCGGTCAGGGCCGGCAGGTGTACCGGGTCCGGCAGTTCCCCGTCCAAGGCGGAGGCCAGCCGCAGCACCTGTTGCGCCGACGCGGACACCAGCGGCACCAGGCGCGGTACGAACTGCCTCGGCTCGCCGGGCGAGGGCAACTCGCCCGAGCTGTCCGCCGTACCGTCGTCGAGCAGCCCGTAGCCGGACCGCCCGCGCTCACGCCGCCCCAGCAGCGCGCCGGCCTGCACGAACCGACCCGGGTGGCCGCCCACCTGGAACCACAGCGCGGAGGCCCAGGCCAGTTCCTCGTCGTCGAGTTCACGCCCGGCGATCCGCCGCAGCAGGTCGAAGCACGCCTCCTGCGGGAGTCCGCCCAGGGTGATCTCGTGCAGCGGCGAGTCCCGGCGCACGATCGGATCCGCCACCTCCGGACCGGCCACCAGGAAAGCGCATTCCGGGGCGATCCGCAGCAGCTCGTGCACGTCCTCCTGCCCCAGCTCCAGGTCGTCCACGACCACGAGCGCGGCCACACCGGCCAGGATGATGCCCAGTTGCCGCCGGGTCGGCCGGTACGCCGGTCCGGTGAAGCACGCGTCGTGCAACTGCTGCAGCAGGTCGTCCAGACCGCGGCGGCGCCCGTCGAGCAGGACCACCCCGTCCGGCGCCTCCGCCGGGTCGAGCGCGGCCAGGTGCCGCAGCACGGTGGTGCGACCGCTCGACGAGGACCCGCCGATCCGCACCGACGTCCCGCGCTGCAACAGGCCGGTGAGCTCGGCGATCTCCACGTCGCGGCCCAGCGGCGGCAGGTCGTTCGCGGGCACCGAGCCGGGCAGCCTGGAGGTCAGTGGCGGCCGGGCTCCGGCGGGCATCGCACTCGCGTCGGTGCCGTCCGGTCCGCCGAAGGTCAACAGCAGGTCGCCCGCGATCAGTTGCAGCGCGCCCGACCCCGGTTCGTCGGCGCCGCCCCGGTCCACTCCCGGGACCGGGCCCGACCGGTCGTCGTCGTCGAGCCGGATCGGCTCGGCCCCACCGATGCGCGGCGCGGACGCCCGCGCGGACCCGGACGCGCGCGCCGAGCCGGACGCGAGCCCGGGCGGCTCGACCGCCCGCGCGTCACGCTCCTCGGCCGCACCCGGGCGCGGCCCGAACAACTCGTCCAGATACGCGTCGTCGCCCCAGGAGCCGCTCGCCGACCCGCTTCCCGAATCGGCCGCGGAGCGTGCCGAGGCGTCGGCGGGAAATTCGAGCGGGTCGTCCTCGAAGCGCTTTTCCCCGTCTTCTTCCGGCCGTTCCCTGCCGCCGCCGTTCATGCCACTCCCTGTGCTCCCCGTCGTGGTTTCTCGACGCACCGGTGCGGCCGGGGACAAGTCCGGGCCCCGGGGGGCGGAAACCGGTGATCAGTGTGCCGGGCGCGGCCGGCACACCGATACCCGGTGCCGGGTTCGTGACAAGATCGTTGAGCACCGACGCGTCGAGCGGCGGGGCGACCGAGCATGGGTTGCGCGTGTCCCCTCCGTACCGCGTCCCACCTTGCCACCTCCCGCCGTCGAGTGGACCGGGTCCGGGCCGACCTTCGCTCCCTCTTCACAACAACGCGCGCGCCCCCCGAGTGGTCACGGGGACGATCGCGCCGGGCTGCGTCCCGACCCCCCGTTGCCCGCCGAACGGCCGGTACGAGCGCGCCGAGGCGCCGGCGCACACCCACCGATCGGCCCAGGCGCGCCCACCGCGGCGGGCTTGGCGAAAAGTCGGTGCATGCGCGTGGAGTCGCCCTATGGTGCACAAGGGGCGCCACATCAGTCCGGCGCACAGGGGGAACAGGGGGACTCACATGTCCGGTTCCATACGTACGCGACGCGTGGGACGGCGGGTGAGTCGGCGCGGGACCCGGCTCGCGTGCGCCGTCGCACTGCTCGCCTCCTTAGCCTTGTCCATACCCTCGGCCGGCGCGTCGCCGGCCTCGTCCGCGGGTGTCTCGGACACCCCGTCCCGCCCACCCGGTCCCGAGTTGTTCGGCTCGGCGCCCACCGCACGCGCCGCGTCCGCGCAGGCGGCGGCGGTACCGCCGAAGTTCTCCGACGACGCGGTACTGACCGGCCTGACCCAACCCGTCGATGTGGCCTTCGCCAAGGACGGTCGGGTCTTCGTCGCCGAGAAGACCGGCGTCGTCAAGGTGTTCGACTCGATCACCGACCCCACGCCCACGGTGTTCACCGACCTGCGGGCCAAGGTGCACAACTTCTGGGACCGAGGGCTGCTCGGCTTGGCCCTGGCCCCGAACTTCCCGACGGATCCGTCGGTGTACGTGATGTACACGCACGACGCGCGCCCCGGCGGCTCGGCGCCCTACTGGGGCACCGCCGGCGCCCTGGACGACGGCTGCCCGGACCCGCCCGGCGCCCAGGCCAAGGGCTGCCTGGTCACCGGCCGGATCGCCAAACTGACCGCGACGGGCAATACGGCCGGCCCCGAACAGGTGCTGGTCGAGGGCTGGTGCCAGCAGTTCCCGTCACACGCCACCGGCAGCCTGGGGTTCGGCCCGGACGGCTACCTGTACGCCTCCGCCGGCGACGGTGCCAGCTTCGACTGGGCGGACTACGGCCAGACCACGGCCAGTGGCCCGATCCCGGGCAAGGACCCGATTCCGGCGAACCCGTGTGCCGACGGCACCAGTCCGGTGGGCACCGTGCTGGCCGCGCCCACCGCCGAGGGCGGCGCCCTGCGCGCGCAGGACTTCCGTACGTCGGGCGACCCGTTCGCGCTCAACGGCAGCATCATCCGGATCGACCCGGCCACCGGCGCCGGCGCGCCCGGCAACCCGCTGGCGGGCAACGCCGACGCCAACGCCCGCCGACTGGTGGCGGCCGGCCTGCGCAACCCGTTCCGCTTCGGCTTCCGGCCGGGCACCAACGAGCTGTGGGTGGGCGACGTCGGTTGGAGCACGTGGGAGGAGATCGACCGACTCACCCCGTCGAGCGCCGCCGTGGCCAACTTCGGCTGGCCCTGCTACGAGGGCTCGTCCCGCCAGGGCGGCTACGAGTCGATCGGCCTGAACCTGTGCGCCAACCTCTACGCCGAGGGTCCGGCGGCGGTGAAGACGCCCTACTACGCCTACCAGCACGGCGCCGTGGTGGCCCCGGGTGACGGTTGTCCGACCGGCAGCGGCTCGGCGATCTCCGGCGTGACCTTCTACTCGGGGCAGCGTTACCCGGCCGCGTACCGGGGCGCGATGTTCTTCGCCGACCACAGTCGGCGCTGCGTGTGGAGCATGCTGGCCGGCCCCGACGGACTCCCGGACCCGGCCACCCGCCAGGCGTTCGTGACCAACGCGAACCCGGTCCAGCTCACCACCGGCCCCGAGGGCGATGTGTACTACGTCGGCTTCGAGGACGGCGCGATCCACCGGGTCCGCTACACCGGCAGCGCGCCGAACGCGGTCGCCTCGGCGACCCCGACCACCGGCACGACCCCGCTGACCGTGTCGTTCACCGGCTCCGCGTCGACCGACCCGGACCCGGGCGAGTCCCTCACGTACGCGTGGGACCTGGACGGCGACGGAGCGTTCGACGACTCGACCGCGGCGAACCCCTCGTACACCTACACCGCGTCCGGCACGTACACCGCCAGACTGCGGGTCACCGACCCGGTCGGCCTGACCGGCGTCTCCGCACCGATCACCATCTCGGCGGGCAACGCGCCGCCGACCCCGGTGATCGACACCCCGGCCGGGTCACTGACCTGGAAGGTGGGCGACCCGATCGCGTTCAGCGGACACGCGACCGACCCCCAGGACGGCACCATCCCCGGCAGCGGTCTGAACTGGCAGATCATCATGCACCACTGCACGACGCCCAGCACCTGCCACGAACACCAGATAACCGGGCAGGGCGGCGCCTCGGGCAGCTTCACTGCGGTCGACCACGAGTACCCGTCCTGGCTCGAACTGCGGCTGACCGCGACCGATTCCGGCGGCCTGACCGGGACCACCAGCGTGCGGCTGGACCCGAAGACCGTGAACGTCACGCTCGCGTCCAACCCACCGGGCCTGACCCTGGGCCTGTTCTCCTCGCAACGCCCGGCGCCGTTCACCAGCACGGTGATCGTCGGCGGCACGTCCTCCATCGCCGCACCCTCGACCCAGGTCCTGAACGGCAAGAACTACGAGTTCGTGTCCTGGTCGGACGGCGGCGCCGCCGCACACAACATCACCGCGCCCGCGACGCCGGTCACGTTGACCGCCACCTATCGCGAGATCGACGGGCCGACGCCCGGGCTGATGGCCCAGTACGGCTTCAACGCGGCCGGCGGCACGCTCGTCACGGACGACGCCGGCCAGGGCAACAACGGCACCGTCACGGGCGGCACCTGGGTCCCCGGCCATTCCGGCAACGCGCTTTCCTTCAACGGCACTTCGTCGATGGTGACGGTGCCGCACAGCGCCCGGCTCACGCTCACCACGGGGATGACCCTGGAGGCCTGGGTCAAACCCTCGGCGATCACGAACTGGCGCACCATCCTGCTCAAGGAACGCGGCGGCGGCCTGTCCTACGCGCTGTACGCGAACGGCACCAACGCGCCCAACACGTCCATCAACACCACCGGCACCAACAACGACACCTACGCCGACGGCACCGCACCCCTGGCCACCGGCGCCTGGGCACACGTCGCGGCCACCTACGACGGCGCCACGCTGCGCCTGTACGTCAACGGTGTCCAGGTCCGGTCCACCGCGCACACCGGCCCGATCGTCGACGCCGGCGGCGCACTCCGCATCGGCGGCAACACGGTCTGGGGCGAATACTTCACCGGCCTCATCGACGACGTCCGCATCTACAACCGCCCCCTCACCCCCACCGAGATAGCCGCCGACATGGCCCGCCCCATCCCCTGACTCCACCCGCCGGACGGGCCACCCAGGCCCGTCCGGCACCCTCCCACCCCAACTCCCGCCCGCCGAGACAAACTCCAGCTCGCCCGGCACCACTCCCAGCCCGCCGGCACAAACTCCAGCCCGACCGGCACCCAATCCAGCCCGTCCGGCGTTTGAGGACACCCGAAACCCGAGCACTGACCAACCGCCGCTCCCCCGGAAGCCGGACCAACCCCACTCCAGCCCGTCCGGCGTTTGAGGACACCGGCACTCACCAACCGCCGCTCCCCCGGAAGCCGGACCAACCCCACTCCAGCCCGTCCGGCGTTTGAGGACACCGGCACTCACCAACCGCCGCTCCCCCGGAA
>NZ_JBVHLU010000069.1:0-61632 GCF_055558835.1 Embleya sp. NPDC025285 | reverse complement strand
CCCCCCCCCCCCCCCCCCCCCCCCCCCCCCCCCCCCCCCCCCCCCCCCCCCCCCCCCCCCCCCCCCCCCCCCCCCCCCCCCCCCCCCCCTCGGCGGGCGCGTCCGCGGGTCGGCTGCCCGGGACCGGCAGGACCAGGGCGCAGGTGGGCTGCGCGTTCGCCGGATCGAGCGCGCCGAGCACCTCGCGCAGCGCGACGCCGTTCGCGGGCTACCAGGCCACGGTGCCGCCCTGGGACGCGGCGTCGCCGATCTCCCGGTAGCGGGGGTCGGACACACCCGCGTAGACCACGGTCATGGTCAACCGGGCCGGCTCGGCGCGGGTGTTGCGGTACGCGTGTGGCCGATCGCCGCGCATCCGCAGCGCGTCGCCGGGGCCGACGGCGAACGTCGCGCCGCCCACCTCGACGGTGACCGTGCCCTCGTGCACGTGCAGAAGTTCGCGCGTACCGGCCGGGTGCGCGCCTGCGGACACCTCGTCGTGGGCCGCGAGGCGCAGTTCCCACAGCTCGGTGAACGGCGCGGTGGTGTCGTTGATCAGCAGGCGGAACACGCTCTCCCGGCCGCCGGGCCGGGTCGGCGCGTCGTCGCGGTGGGCCACGTGGCCCAGTTCCTCGGGCGGCTCGACCAGCCGACCGATCGGGATGCCGAGAGTGGCCGAGATCCGGGCCAGGGTGGCGATGCTCGGGTTGGTTCGGCAGGTCTCGATCTGCTGGAGCATGTTGCGGCTCACTCCGGAGCGCCCGGCGAGTTCCTCCAGCCGCCAGCCCCGGGCCTGCCGGGCGGCGCGCAGATTGGCGGCGAGGGTGGAGCCGACGGCTTCGGCGGGATCGGTCATGGCGTGATCGTGTCCTCACGGTCCAAAATACTGTGTCCATGACACATGATAATGGTTACGGGCGGGGAGCCGGGCAGGACGCGACCGAGGTCGAGATCGGCGGAGGCCACGCCGACGTCCGGGGGCGGCGTCGGGTGTGGCGGCTGCTCGGGGTGGGGCTGGTCGACTACCTGGGCGTGGGGTTGTTCGTCGCGTTCTCCGCCGTCTACTTCACCCGGATCGTCGGCCTGTCCACCGGCGGCGTGGGCCTGGGTCTCGGGCTGGCCGGACTGATCGCCCTCGGTACGGCGGTGCCGATCGGCCGGCTTGCCGACCTCGTGGGGGTACGCAACACCCTGGTCGCCCTGCACCTGGCCCGCGCGGCCGGCACCGCCGGCTACGCGGCCGTCGGCGAGTGGTGGGGCTTCCTCGTCGCGGTCACCGTGGTCACCACGGCCGACCAGAGCGTGTCCGCGCTCACCCAGGCATTCGTGGCCGAACTCGCCGACGGCGCCGACCGGGTGCGCACCCTGGCCGCCTACCGCACGGTGGCCAACCTGGGGATCAGCCTCGGCGCCCCGCTCGGCGGCCTGGCCGTCGGCCTGGGCGACGCGGCCGCGTTCCGCGCGGTCGTGCTCGTCAACGCCGCCGCGTTCGTGCTGGTGGCCGGGCTGCTCGCGACGATTCCGGTGCCGCCGGCCCGGGGCGCGGCGACGCGAGTGTCCGGATGGGGCGCGCTGCGCGATCGGCGGGTGTGGGGGTTGGCCTCGATCGACACGCTGCTCCAACTCTGGCTGCCGGTGCTCAATCTGGGCATCCCGCTGTGGCTGACCACGCGCGGCGGGTTGTCCGCGGCCTGGCTCGGCGCGCTGTACGCGGTCAACACCGTCTTCGGCGTGGTGTGCCAGATGCCGGCCGCGCGGCTCGCGGTCTCGGTGCGGGCCGCGCGGCGCTGCCAGGTGGCGGCCGGCGCGCTGCTCGCGGCGGCGTGCGTACTGCTGTGGTCGGCCGAATGGGCCCCCGCCGCCGTGGTGTTCCCGATCGGCGTGGTGCTGCTGTCCTGCGGCGAGGTGATCGCGGTGTCCGCCGCCTGGACGTTGTCCTACGCCGTCGCGCCGGACGACCGCCGGGCCGAATACCTGGCCGCGTTCGGCATGGGTCGCTCGGTCGGACGCCACGTACTCGGCCCGGTCCTGATCACCGCACTGCTCCAGGCAGTGGGCGGCGTCGGATGGGGCGTACTGGCCGCCCTGTTCGCGAGCGCGGGCATCGGCACGCTCTTCGTCCGCCTCCCGCCCGACCGCTCGTCCGCCGACGCGCGCGAAGCCTGAGCGTCGCGTCGTGCGCACGGCCGCGCTGCGCCGGTCCTGATCAACCACCACGACCGTCTCGGGAGTACGTGCGGGAGTACGCGAAGGAGCACGCATGGATCAGGCCCGCTTCGGGATCACCGTTCCTCGGAACGCCCCGCTCACCGAACACCCCCGCCTCGTGCCCGCCATGACCCGGGCCGGTCTCCTCATGCCGGACGGGAGCGGTTTCCACGAGGCCGGACTCGACGACGATCCGCAGGAGGAAGCAGGTGGAGCTCCGGTGTGGGATTCGGTGTCTCGCCGTTGCCCGTTTCGTCCTCGATTCCCTGTGCTGCTATCAGGTGGTAGCTTGCCGGGTATGGCGAAGACTCAGGTGAATCTCCGGTTGGAGGAGGCCGCGGCGGAGATGGCGCGCCAGGCGGCGGAGACGCGGCACATTCCGGTGAACGAGTACGTGGAACAGTTGATCCGCACGGACAACGAGCGTCTGCGCGAGACGTTCCTCGCGGGCGCGCAGGAGGTCCTGGACGGCTACGGTGACCTCCTGGACGAGATCGAGGCGCGCGGGTGAGCGTGAGCGTCGATCTGGCGTGGATCCTCGAGGTCGCCCGCCGCGCGGGGCGCGACGACCCGGCCCCGGACGACTACGGCGTGCCGGTCGCGGCCGTGGAGCGGCATCGGGCGGTGATCGCCGGACAGGACGTCTACCACGGCACCTACGCCAAGGCCGCCGCGTTGGCGCACAGTCTGGGCCGGATGCGCTGGCTGGAGCGCTCGAACCTGCGGGTGGCCGTCGCGGTGGCGCACGGCTACCTCTCGGCGTGCGGCGTGCCGGTCAAGCTCACCCAGGCCGGAGTCACCGCACTCGCCGACGAGTTGACCCGCGCCTCCTCCACCGCGGCGAGCGTCGCGGCCGTCCTCAAGTCCTGGGACACCGCCGACTGAGTCCCTGGGCCCACGTGCCTTCGGCGATGTCGGCGCGTGGGTCGGGGCTGGGAGCTACCTGCGAGAGGAGTTCCCGGGCGAGGCTTTCGGCACGGTGAACGCGGTGCCGGACGAGAGCTCGTCGCGCTGGAACGACCCCGCTCTGCGATCACGCGCGCTGTTCCGATGTGGACGTGCGCTACCCGGCATCGGTTTGCGTGGCGGGTTGTCGAGCGAAGGTCCATGCCGGGTGTTCCGCGATGAGGAAGCGGAGGTGGCCGGTCCAGGCCGTGTCGGGCAGGGGCGAGGGTTCGTGGATCGGGACGTCCCCGGTGGCGTCGATGTCGAAGCCCCGGCGAAGCCGACCGGCGGAACGAGGTGGCGTTCGATGGTCTCGGTGATCGGAGTCCAGGCCAGGAAGGTGTGCGCGAGCCAGGACATCGGCCTGCGGTCGAGCCGGGCCGGGGAGTCGAACAGCGTCGGGGCCAGACCGAAGTAGCAGTAGGGCGAGCGGGAATCGGGGAAGAGCGGGAACGGGTCCATCTCGGGCGACAACGACTGGATCATGTTCGACCCGGCCAACCTCCACGACACCGCCGCCATCGGATACCGACTGGAGTTCCCGACCCGCCACGCCGCCGACCAGGCCCCGCTCGCGCAGGGCACAGGCCTCGCGGCGCACGACGTCGGCGGACACGGCATGCGGGTTGACGAACCGGTGCAACTGCGCGGTGGTCGCCACCCGTATCGACGCCAGACTCAAAAGCACACCCTGCGCCACGGTGACACCCACCGACCCCACGCACACCGACCCGGCCTGCGGTGTGCCGATGCCCGCGATCAGCGCGGCCAGCGTCGACTTGCGGACAGCACCGGCGCTGTGGACACGGCGGTCGGTGACACGGCCACGGGCGCGACCGGCCGCACGGGCACGGCCGGGCCGGGAGGCGTGGCCGAGGCCGTCGGGGGCGCCGGAGCGGCTGTAGGCGCCCGCGTGACGTCGGTGCGCGGTATTCCTCGGCTGGGGCCCTTGAGGGCCTCAGCCGAGGCGGCGGGCGACGAATGGGTGCCGGGCTCAGTCGGTGTCGATGCCGCGCGCGGCGAAGACCTCCGCCGCGTCCGGCACCGCCAGAACGCCGTCCCGCACGAAGGTGACCGCCCGCAGGTTGGGCAGCAGGTCGAGGTCGTCGAGCGAACGGACGTCGAACAGATCGTCCTCGCCGTCCCAGGCGGGAGCACAGTGCCGGAAGACGTCCGCCCCGGCGTCGAAGCACAGTTCCTCGACGCGGGCGAGCAGCTCGGCCGGTATCTCCAGGGCCTCGAAATGAGCCCGGGACTCCGGCAGCACCTCCTCGTAAAGGCCGTTCCTCAGCACGTAGGACGCGGCGTCGCGGATCCCACGCTCGGCCAGCCGCCCGGGCAGGTCGTAGACCGGGAGAAGCCGCTCACGGCCGTACATGAGCTTGTCGATGACGAGCAGCTTGAAGTTGAAATCGCGGAACTGACTCATAGGGCTTGAGTACCACGGAGGTACGACACGGGCCCCCCACCCGACCTCCGCCCGAGTGGAAAAGGCGGCGGACCGAGCCGTCCCCCGGCCCGGCCCGCTCAGGCCCACCGCCTTCGTCGGGACGGCGTGGCAGTTCTGGGACCGAGGACGTTCCTGGGCGCTGGTCGACGACCGACCCGGGATCGGCAAGGCCGTCCGGGGCGGGCCACGCCGACTGTGGGACGAGGTCGATGCCGCCCTGCCATGGCATGACGAACGCCGTCTCCACGGCTTCGACTTCGGCATCACCGTCGTGCCCGGCCGGCAAGGGGCCGGGGTCGAACGGCCCGACCGTTGTCGGGATGTGTAGTCCATCCGGGCGCGCGAACCACGGCAGTCACAGTCCGCTGCCCTCGGCGGGGCGGGCGGTCCTGGTGATGCTCTGTAACAGCCTCGGCCGGCCCGGGATCATCAGGTGCTGGTCCCGGCCGCGGCCACAGGTGTGGCAGAACAGCCTGTCCGCGCTGGTGGGGGCCT
Source organism: Embleya sp. NPDC025285 (assembly GCF_055558835.1). Classification (NCBI taxonomy): domain Bacteria; kingdom Bacillati; phylum Actinomycetota; class Actinomycetes; order Kitasatosporales; family Streptomycetaceae; genus Embleya; species Embleya sp. NPDC025285. The sequence goes on along the minus strand of NZ_JBVHLU010000069.1, from coordinate 56,555 downwards.
CCGGCCGCAGCCAGTTGCCACGTCCACGGCCAGGACGAGCCGGTCGTGGGCGGCCCTGGGCTGGGGCAGCGCGGCAAGCGTTCCGCCGCAACCTGCCGGTGTCGAGACGGCCGCGGTTGAGAGCGTCGTACCGCGCGCCGTGCCCGCGGCGGTGCTCGGCAAGCAGCGTCGATTCCACCGGCGTCGTCACCGGCCCGTCCGCGCACAGCAACGCGCCCGTGAGTCGCGCAGTTCGTCACGCCGCGCGTTCCGACACGCGAAGAAGTCCTCCCGGAAGTGTGGCGCTTGCGCGAACGGCTCGCTCCGAACCTCGTGGTACAGCAGACTCATTCCCCCACGGCCTTCGTATCGATCGCGTGTGTCCTTGGTCGGAGCACATGATCAGACGAAGGCCGTGTCACTCGTCCGGCGAACTCCCGGACGAGTGACCCCGTTCGAGGCATCGTTCGAGATCAGACCATAGAGCACAAGCTCAGGGGGCCTCCCACACGGTGACCTGCATGCGTAGGGGTGCGCCCACGGCGGGAGGTGTGGTCAGCCGGAGGTAGGCGGTGCGCCCTTCGTCGGTCAGGACGCAAAAACTCGACCCCAGGACGGATTTACCTCCCGTGTGTGTGCCGCGCTTGCCGATCGCATCGTTGCATTGGGCGGGGGTGGGAGGGGCGGCGTCGACGGGGAGCACGGCCAGCGTCGGGGTGGATCCGGTGGTCAGGAGGTTGGGCGCGCCGACGCTGTAAGCGAACACGATGTCCGCCGCCTTGTTCGATTGGGTGGCCAGCGGGGGGCTGGTGTCCAGGTCGAGGTAGCTGGTCGAGACGTCGACCGTGACCGTACCGGGGCCGAAAGCGATGCGGGGGGCCGGGGCGGCGGGCCCCGCCGTCCCGGGCGCGGATGCTCCCGACCCCGACCCCGAGGGGGTACTCACCGGCGGAAGCTGTGGAACGGATGTGCTTGCCGGCGGAAGCTGTGGGGCCGGCGCGCCGCCCGTGGTCGCCGAGGAGGACCCGGCGTCCGAGCCGCCGCCGCGACTGACGGCGATGGTGACGATGATGCCGATCAGTGGGATCGCGATGCCCACGACCCACCAGGCCCACCTGGGGTGCGGAGGGTGAGGGGGACCATAGGGCCCGTGGTTTCCCGGCTGGCTGGACAAGTTGCCTCCGTGGAACGTGGGGTCGGTCGGCGGCGGCACTCTATCCAAATGCCGCCCCCAAGCGAACGTCGTCCTCGCCGGAGGCGGGCAACGGCCGACGTGGCGAGTATGGTCGATCCGGGGCGAATCGGCTGTGTCGGACTGATACATCCACACATCAGTGACACACGAAACCGAACATCCCAGCGACACCACAACCGAACCTCATACGCGGACTGGTCGTGCGGCGAACACCCCACCGAACACCGACGCGACGTCCTCACCCGGTTCGTCCAACGCTGGCTGCCGGCCTGCGGCTCATGACGTGGCTGCCTGTCGACTTCGTCCATCCGGTCCGTGTGGCGCTGCCCGGCCATCATCTCCTGCGTCCGATCAGCGGTGCCGACGCCGAGCTCGACCACCCGGCCGCGATGGGCTCGCGGGAAGGTCTGTGGTCCATCTGCGGCGCGGCCTGGGGTTGGCCGGTGGCCACGGTGACGTTCGAGCAGGACCGGGTGGACCTGGTCCGGCACGTGGACGAGATCGCGGCCCACAAGTCGTTCAACCATGCGCTGTTCGACGACGTGGGCACGGCCCTGCTCGGCTGCGTCCAGGACAAGTAGCGGGCACGCACGTCGAATACGACGCGTGCCGCGCCGACGCGGCGGGCGCGAACGGCCGCGGACAATTCGCTGGGCCGACCGACGACGTCCTGACATCATCTCGACCATGATCGACGACTTGCCAAGGGGATTGACCGTCCGCCATCCGGTCGCCGAGGATCAGCCACGGATCCTGGCGGTGCTCGATGCCTGGTGGGGCGGCTTCCAGGGGGAGGCGGGCTCCCGAGAACGCGCCCTGCTCCTGCCCCGGCTGTATTTCCAGCACTTCGCCACGACCAGCTACCTCGTCGAACGCGAGGGCGAACCGGTGGCGTTCCTTGTGGGGTTCCACTCGCAGAGCCGACCCGATGTGGCGTACATCCACTTCGTGGGCGTCGACCCCGCCTGGCACGGACGCGGGATCGCGAAGGCCCTGTACCTGGGCTTCTTCGACCAAGCCCGCGCAAGCGGGCGGCGGCATGTGCACAGTGTCACCAGCCCGGGCAACGAGGGCTCCCGACGATTCCACGAACGGCTCGGCTTCGAGACACTGTCCGACGCCGGCGATTCACCCGTCCAACCCGACTACGACGGCCCCGGTCTCGACCGGGTCGCGTTCACCCTGGACCTGAAGCGGCACCGGGAAACCGGCAGCACCGGCGACGACACCGCCGAGACGGACGCGAACACCGCCGAGACGGACGCGAACACCCGCCCCCGTCCCGTACTTCGGCTCACCGTCCTGGACCACGTGTTCGCGTTGGACCATCTCGCCGACGACCGCGAACCCCGCGACGACGCGTGGCACGCCCTGGTCCGCGCGCCCGAGGGGCTGACCGTCGTGCGGAACGCCTCCGCCGACACCCCCGCGGCACAGCGCTGGATCGGCCTGTACGACGCCGACGCACAGCACGGTCTGGACGTGCCCGGGCTGCTGGCCTCCCTCGTCCAACCCCTCGCCGAGGCCGCGGTGCCGGTGTTCGTCTGCTCCACGTACCACGCGGACCTCCTCCTGGTGCCCGACCCGCACCGCACACGAGCCCTCGCCGCCCTGCGCGCCGCGGGCCACGAGGTCATCGACTCTCCCTGACGCCGCAACGGCCCGCCGGATCGAACGCGACGGCATCCCCGAGTTGCTCAAGGCACCGGCTGTTCGGCCGTGCCGGCTCCAAACCGCCACACAAACGGGTACTGCTTACCTGACCCGACCAGAACGCTGCTCCGAAAGCCGGCGGGTCGCCGTCCCCCGCTCGGGGAATCCGCCGAGCCGTACGCGGCGGGCGACGGATCCGTTTGCCACGACGCCCGGCGGCGTCGGCGATCGGCGATCGCCTACCGTCCGGCCGACACCACTGGACGAACCCATCCGCGTTCATGCCGGCAGCCCCACCGCGGCACCGCCTGCGACCCGAACCTCCGCGCCCAAGACCGCGAAGTCCGGATCGGTGAACAGATACCCGGCCAACACCACCTCGTCGACCCCGTTCTCGCCGACCAGGACGCAGCACTGCCCGGACAGCCCGACGACCTGCCGCCGCGCTCCGCGGAACCGCACACGCGCCCCCAGCCCCCACCGCGACCACCGGCCGCCCCGCTGTGCCCCGTTCGCTCCGCCTCCCCACAACGCAGTGGTGCCCTCGGCGCCCGCCACCGACATACGCACCAGGACGTGTTCGGGCAACGGCTCGTCCAAGGACACGGATAGTCGCGAGTGCCACAGGGCGTGAAAGACGCAGGGGAGGACCTCGATCGGGTCGCCGACGGCTTCGACGCCCTCGATCAGCGGCCGCGCCCGTGTGCACGCCTCGAGCACCGAGGCCGTCAGCCCGGGCCGACCCCCGTTGCGGGGATGCCGGTACCCGGCCGGCCACCCCAGGTTCGCCGCCGACACCGGATCCGACGGCTCGAGCCGCCGATACGACCAGCCGACGGCCTCGTACGCCGCTGCTGTCACCGCTGCGGCTTCGACACCCGCTCCCCGCCGGCCCTGGCCTGGCTCGGGCAGTCGGCCAACAGTGCGGTGCCGTCCGCGTACCGGACGAACATCTGCGGGACCCACGACCGCACCCGCCCGTCCGCCGCGTCGCGCCACGGCAGCCGCACGGGCCGCCCCTCCATGCCCACCACCCGCGGATCACGGCCGGCGTCATCAACCACGTGCGCGTCGCGTTCGACCCCGCGGACGCATGCCGCCCCGTGGTCGAGGACCATCACAGCCCCCACCGCTCCTCCCGATCATGGGGCGGGGTTCTCGGGTTCTCGGGCGATGGCGGCGAGAGCGTCGTCTCGGTGGGCCGAAGTGCCGGTGCGCGGACGTGTGAGGTTCGCATGCTCGTGTGAGGCCGGCTCCGGGGTTGATGCTGCCCGTCACCTGGTGATCCGACGCCGGCCCGGGCGGTGGACCCGCCGCGCGGTCATCCGTTGGACGAAGCCGCTGGGCCCAGCTCCGGAACAGACGCGCGACCTGCTGGAGGCCACCGACCGCCCAGAGGCCGAACGGCCACGCCGACACCACGGGCGCCGACGACCGCGAGGCGCATTCGAACGCGTACGCACCTACGAGCAGACCACCACCCACAGGTCGACAAGCTCCACGCACAACTCGGCCGCGCCGAGGAGTTCGCCGAAGCCCTCCGCACCCGACCGGCACAGGGCATACCCGCCACAGATCGCTGACTCGACGTCGCGGCGCTCGCCATAGCGGCGGACGGGACGGTTGCGGGCGGCGCTGTCAAGCGTTCCCGTCGGCCGACGGCGGTGTCCCCGCGCGCCAGGTGACCGCCGCACCGGACGCGACGATCAACGTGATACCGGCGAGTGCGGACGGGGGCAGGCCCTCGCCGAGGGCTATGACGCCCACCAGGGTCCCCACCACCGGATCGAGGGCGAACAGGACTGCCACCACCGTGGCGCCGGCGAGTCTGACGGCGGTGAAGTCGAGAGTGAAGGCCAGAGCCACTCCGAGGACGCCGGACAGGCCGACCAGGACCCACTGACCTGCCTCCACCCGCGGCACGGCGGGCCCGGAGAAGGGCAACAACAACACCGCCGAGACCGCCACGGACAGGCCGAGGCCATGCAATCCCGCGTCGGCCCGGCCGACTCGCTGCGCAAACACGGTGTACAGCGCCAACGCGAGTGCCGAGAGCAACCCGAAACCGATCCCGAGCCACTCGACACTCCCGCCGGGCCGAGTGACCAGTACGACGCCCACCAGGCCGACCAGGGGAAACAACGCGTCACGCCGAGTCCGGACCGACGAGACCGCGACCGCGAACGGCCCCAGGAACAACAAGGCGGCCGCGACGCCGAGCGGCAGCCGGTCCACCGCACCGTAGAACGCCACATTCATGCCGGCCATCGCCGATCCGTACGCGAGGATCCCCGCCCATTCGCCCCGACCACGCCCCCGCACCCTCGGCCGCACCAGTACGCACAGGACGAGCGCGGCGGTCGCCTGACGCAGTCCCGCCACGGCCGGCACGCTCAACGCGCCGAAGAGCCCCGACGACAGCGCGGCCGAGGTCTGCACTCCCAGACAGCTGACGAGCACCAACACGGCGCCGACGAACGGACCCCGCCGAGCGGAACCCGACCGCGACCTCCTCGTTCCCGATCCCGACCCCGCTCCTGCTTCCGCTCCCGAGGTGCCGGCCATATCCACCCCTCGGCCGGTGCGACGACCCGACCCGACATCGACGCCCTGCCACTGTAACGATCGTTTCAGTGTAACGAGCGTTATGGTACAGGCATGGCACAGGACTCCCGGCGCGACCCCGCCTTCGACCCCGCACCGAAACCGGACGCGCCCCCCAGAACCCGTCTGCTCGACGCCGCCGACGAACTCTTCTACCGCGACGGCATCGCTCGAACGAGCGTCGACCGAGTCCTGGAGCAGGCGCACGTCTCACCCGGCACGCTCTACGCACACTTCGGCGGCAAGGACGGTCTGATCGCCGCCGCACTGCAACGCCGCCTGGACCGCTGGGACCGGATCTGGCAGGAGGCCGTCGACGCCGCGGAGACGCCCACCGGCAAGCTGCTGGCACTCTTCGACGCCGTCGCCACCTACCGCAACCGCCACATCCCCGCACGCGGCTGCGCCTTTCTCGCGACGGGCACCGAACTCCCGTCGCCGGAGCACCCGGCCCATGCGGTACTCGCCGCAGAGTCGGCGCTGCTCCGCACCAGGCTGACCCTGCTCGCGAACGCGGTCGGCGGCCCGGCCCCCACCGCCCTGGCCGCGGATGTACTGCTCGTGTACGACGGCGCAATGGCCGGCCTGTTGCGCGGGTGGGAAACGGACCCGCTCGCCCACGGTCGAGCCGTGGCGGCCCGACTGATCGCGAACGGCCGCTGATGGCGAGCGGAGCCGGCGCGCGGCCGGCGCGCGGATAGCGACGCCTTGCGCGTCGTGCCGGACGAGAGCGCCATGGTCGCGGCAGGACGCGGGAACGCCATGGCCTCCAGGCTCATCCACGGCCGCCGGACTCGGGTGCGCGTTCGACCGGAGCCGTTCGACGGGGCGTGCGTCGGGCGCGTGGTGCGCCGAATACGTGGCCGCGCCCGCGTCAGGAGCGGGTAGCGGGACTCTCGGTGGGCGTTGTGGCGCCGGCGACGATGGCCTGCAGCGCGGCGACATGCCCGTCGAAGGCGTCCCGGCCGGCACCGGTCAGGCGGGCGCGCACCTTGCGACGACCGCTGCTGAGGCGGCGCTCGGTGGTTACGTACCCGGCCTCTTCGAGGGTGGCGAGTTGCTTGGACAGCGCCGATTCGGAGAGCCCCAGTCGGTCTTTGAGGTAGGCGAACTCCGCCCAGTCGGCGGCGGCCAGCGTCGCCACCAGCGTCAACCGGGTGCTGGGGTGGATCAGTTCGTCGAACCGCGGCGCCGTCATGCCCGTGCCCACCGGCGCAGAACGCTCAGGATGTCCGGTCCGCCGAAGCCGATGACGGCTGCGACCAGCACCGCAGCCCAGATGCCGGCGTGCTCCGCGCCGTCGGCGTCCAGTGCAAGCGCGACGGCGATGGTGGAGCCGACGAGCACGACCAGCATGCCGATCACCACCAGCGGGGTGCGGCGCCCGGCGACGGCCGCGCTCACCTGCACTCGGCCGGTGCGTCGGCGTCCGCCGAGCAGGCGCGTCGCGACGATCGCGTGACCCGTGCCGAAGGCCGCGGCTGCGATTCCGCCCAGCCACGGCCATACGCTGCCGAGCACACCCAGCACGGTCCAGGCGGCGGCCATCGCCCACCAGTAGCCGCGGGGCAGGCCGACTTCGTCGGCCACGCGGCGCTGGGCACGGTCGACGACGTCCAGCGCGGCGCGGGCCTGCTCCGGAGCGGTGTCGGTCATGATGGAACCTCACTTTCCTGGTGGGAAAGTAAGCATCCGACTTTCCCACTGGGAAAGTCAAGGGCCATCAGACGGGCGAATCGGCGTCCGAGGCCGCCGGGCGGCCCCGGTATCGCGCAACCGGCGCCGCTCGTTCCCGCTTCCGGTGGCTCGGGGATGGACCGTCGGGAGTGATGTGGGTCGGCGACGGGGGGCGCCAGGACCTCCGCGGTCGGCACGACGAGCGTCCCGGCCTCGGTGGCGGGTTCGCGCCGCCGAACCGACAGGCGGGTCGTCTCATCCCGAGAACCGATGCCGCGCCCATCGGTTCCGTCGACGTCCCGACGCGGGCCACGTGTCGGGACGGGCGGGTAGCGTCCGCGGCTTCCGACGCGTGGTGGGAGGTCGGCCCGGGGAACTTCAGAGAATCCGCATCGACATCAACACTCTGCGACCCGATGCCTTCCGGTACTACTTCCGCAGTTTCGCGTACTACAGCCTCGTCGCCGAGGGATCGTCCGACGACGTCGGAGGTTGGATGGTGTCGGCACTCAGGCCACCCGGCAACGCCCACCCCCGGGCTCGACGCCGAACTCGCGGCGTTGACCGAAGAGGAACGGCGGTGTTTGACGCTTGGTCATCGCACCCCGAGGCGCGGGCGATGTCCTCTCCCATCGGCCTACCGCGACCCGACCAGCTGTCAACAAACCACCGCTGGCGCTGGTAGGTCCAGATCATGTGGTGTCGGAGCCGATTGCCGATATTAGAGCGCCCAAGGCGGCATCGTATTGGCGAAGTTCGAACCGGAACGGGCCGAACGCCGTGTAGTCGCGGGTCTTGCGGTGGGGCTGCTCGAAGGAGTCCCAGATCACGAGATCTGCTGTCACGGTGATGCGGGCCATGAGTGGCCAGCAGCCCCACTCTCCGCATTCACAGCCGAGCAGAGGCGTCCCCGGCCCCATCGCGTCGGTGGACAGTCCGCGGAAGTGGTCCTCCATCGGCCCGAACCGGTAGAACTGCGGAATCAGACCACCGTATGCGTTCCCTGCGGGCGTCATCCCGGCAGCGATCTCGAAGCTGTCGATCAGCTCGGTGAGTGGTGCTCCGTCGATGCGGGGGACGATCACGAGCACGCTGCCATCGCCACGCTGCTTTCGTCGGCAGTCGAACCGGATCTCATTGGTGGTCATCCACTGATTGTCCCGGCGCAGCTGTTCCTTCCTCCGCCCGGATTGGCTGAGCTGGGGTTCTGCGTGGCATGCCGATGTTGATCGCCGTGGCGTTGACAGTGCGTCGGTCCATTTGAGTGAGCTTGTCCTCGGCGCCGGCCAGGCTGACACGGAGACCTTCCACCTCGCCGATCCAGCCTTCGCGTTCGGCCTCGGCAATGCGGTCGGTGAGGTTGTCGCGGATCTCGACCAGCCGGCCGCGTTGGGCTGGGTCCGGACGGAGGAGTGGACATTTGACACATGCGTGCTTATGAACACAAGGGGTTGAAAATGCGCGGACGCAGGTACCGATGGACACCGTGCGCTTCTCGAAGTGCGTGAGGAAGGCGACCCATTCTTCCTCGGTGGGAATCCGGTACTCCTCGCTGGGCCGGGTGGCCCGACGGCGGGTGATGAAGGCACGGTGCGCCTTGATCGACTCGGCCGGATGGACGGCTAACGGTGGAGTCAGATATTGGAACTCTCCGAATACCTCAGCCATTGCGGACCCAGTTGGTGAACTCGTTGGCCAGGTCGGGAGGGTTGGCGTGTTCTGTCCACCGCGCAACGTCGTCGTAGTACTCCAGTTCGTGGATGAGGATGGGCACTGGGCGGCCCAGAGACTCTTGGATGACGCCGGTGGCGTGGAGTTCGGCGGCGAGGTCGATGCAGGCTTCGTTGAAGCGTGCATCGATCTGCTGGGCGAGCCGCTCGGCGGCGGTCGTCCAGTCAGCTGCGACGGCGGGTTCGGCGTACCAAAGTCCGGCTTCCCTGATCCAGTCCTCGCGCGCACGCGCCCCAGCGGGATCGTGGGAGCTGTCGCCGATCACGGCGAGCTCGTTCTGGAGCCAGAAGGCATAGTTCCAGCGTGCTTCGGCCAAGTCGGAGGGGCCGCCGGTTGGTTGATTGCTGACTGCTTCGACCTGGGTCTCGGTGTTGTAGCCGATCGTGAGGATCGGTCGCCGGGGATCGTCCCGCTCGTGGTCGATGTGGAAGGAGACGGCGTAGATCTCGCGTGTCTCGGCGATGGGGACGGCGGCGATTGCCTGGCCGGCTGAACGTCGAAGGTGTTCGTGGAACGTCATGAGCGGCGTGGCGCAGCGCGTCGGGACGTAGCAACAGGACCCGCACCGATCCCACCACGCGCCCGACGCAGGTGTGTCCAACCTCCCCGGTCCGACCCAAACGCCGCCGAGACCGTGAACTCGGGGCACCGAAGCGGGCCCAACCGCTGGACCCTCTTCTCCTCGTCCCCGTCCACGGGTCGACGGGCCATCAGAAACTTCGGCACCAGACTTGCCCCCGGGCAGCCGAAATACCACTGTTTGACCACTGCTTACCCGCCCAAAGCGGAACCTGGCACTAGGCCGGCGTGGTGGCCAGTGCGTGTGCCGGGTCGTAGGTGGCGATGGAGCGGCGGATGTCGTCCGCGTACTCGGTCTCCCACCACGGCACGGTGCGCACCAGTGTGGGGCGCGAGCCGCTGATCTGGACGAAGGCCCGGCCGCGGGGCATCGACATCAGGTCGGCCGCGTCCAGCACGGCCTCCGGCCGGGAGGCCCGGCTGATGCCGCGGTGGTCGCCGAACTTGTGGCTGGTGCTGGTCGTTCGCGGTTCGAAGACACCGGCGGACTTGGCCAGGTTCTCCAGGAACGACACGTCGGAGACGCCGCCTCCGTAGACCCGGATGTTCGCCGAACCCCACAACTTCTGCATGCCGTTGTCGCCCCACACCGAGACCCCCTGGGCCCAGGACTGGAGGATCACCATCACGATGACGCCACGCGAACCGAAGTGGGTGTACTTGTCGGGAAGCGCCTTCCAGGGGCAGACGTTCGCGGCCTCGTCCAGGACGAAGAGCGCCGGGATCGGGAGCCGCCCGTTGGGCGAGTCGCGGGAGTAGTTCCCGGCTTCCTCGGCCAGGATCGTGGTCAGCGCCATCACCAGCGGGGAGGCGATCTTGTTGCTTTCCTCGGACAGCAGGTAGAGGGTGTCCGAGGGCGAGCGGACGAACGCCTTGAAGTCGAACTCGGGTCGTGAGGGGTCGCTGCCCGGTGTCACCCATTCGTTGATGTTCTCGGCCACCAGGAACGAGGCCATCTGGATCGCGGTGCCGTAGACCCCGGCGCGCTGCCGGTCCGGTTGGCCGATCACGGACTCGACGGCCTCCGCCGGGAGACGGTGGCCGGCGTCGCGCAGGATCCGTACCGGTGTGTCGTCGGTGGGGCGGGTCAACCACACGTACACCTGGGTGATCGGACGCCTGTCGATCGAGGCCGCCAGGAGCAGGTTGGCGAACAGGTCCTGGGCGGCGGGTTCGAAGTAGGCGTCGCTGCGCGCGTGGTCCTGGCGGTTGGCGGAGACGAAGCGGGCGGCGAGTTTGACGGCCTTGACGATGCTGTCCTCGACGTAGGACAGCGGGTTCCACCAGAACACCGGTTTGCCGCCCGCCTGGTTCTGCGGGTCGAAGATGTAGACCGTGCCCTTGGCCTCGCGAATGCCACGCGTGGCGTCGACCACGTCGCGCTTGTTGGAGGTGACGACCACCGCGCCCGGCGCCGCGACGATGTTCGGGATGGCCCTGGTTGCCGTCTTACCGGTACGCGGACCCCAGATGTCGACGTGCATGTCCTCCCACGAACCCCACAGTTCGTCCCCGCCCCGCACCGTCCGGCCGATGAACACACCCGGCGTGGTCCCCTTGGCGACGCCGAGCTTCTCCGCCGTACGCCTCACCTGAGGCGTCAGGGACGGTCGTAGTTCCTTGGGCGAGGCCAGGTAGCGGTTGGCCATGTCGATCCGCTCGCGACTGCCCCTGGACTTGCTCCACACCGACCACCCGATCATCGCCAGGACGAGTGCTCCGAGGACCTCGACGAGCAGGAAGACAGTCGCCAGGGCACCCGGCCATCGGTAGTCGCCGATGATCAGACGCACGCCCAGGACGAGCGGATTCGGACCGGGATGCTCGGACGGCCCCCCACCCCACGACGCCGCCAACCACGCCATCACGTGCAGCGCCACCAACATGACGATGCCGAACAGGAAGACCAACGCCTCGAGTTCGATGTTGGGCCCTCTACGCCTTTGTGTGGCGCTCATGCGTTACCCCTTGATCCGGAATGCGGCGATGGCGGTACCGGTCGGTGGTTCATGTGTCGTGTCGCCTTTCCGCGGTCGGCACGGGACGCAGGTCGCGGCGGCAGGGTGTGGATGTGGTCATGCCGCGGTGGGTTGGTCGAGGAGGCTGTGCCGGGTCGGTCCCATGCGAGTTCGGCGCGCGCCTTGGCGCTGCTCGCGGCCCGGTCCACCATGAGTGCCTCGCCCATGACGTTCCAACACCGCTGTGCGTCGGCCGGGTTCCAGTGCTGAACCTGTGCACCGTGCTTGTCGGCCACGGCCTTGGCGGCGTCCCGCACCGGCACGGGTTCTTCGTTCGCGCCGAGGTGGACGGAGCCGGCCGGGGCGCGCTCCACCGCCGGGGCGTACAGGTCGCCGAGATCGTCGGCGTGGACCACCGCCCATCGATTCGACTCGTCGCCGAAGTGCCGCACGACCCTTCCGTCGTCTGTGTCCTGGGGAGGCAGGAGCAGCGGAACGTAGCCCGCCCCGCCGTAGTCCAGGCCGGGTCGGATCCGGACGGTACGCACTCGCCTCGACGCAGCCTCGACGAGGATCTCCTCGAGCGCCGGGTGCCAGGCCACCACCATCGGCGGGGCGAGCGGAGAGTCCTCGGTCAACGGCGTCGACCCCACATTCCCGCGCAGCCACAGGCCGCCGGTGTAGTAGACCAGCGGCCTGTCGTTCCCGTGAACGCCTCGACCGGGACCCGACCGCTATTCGGTCGAGTTCGCCGGCCCGTTCGTCGTTCCTCGACGCCGCGTGCACGGCGGCGTCCACGCTGCCCATCGGTCGGCGCACCGGCCTCGAAGAGGTCCGCGGTGAACGTCTCGACGCCTTCCGGCGTGGGGGAACGGCCACCTGAGGTGGTGGTCCCGACGACTGCGTGGCCCTGCCGCAGCAGTGACCGCGTGACCGCGCTTGCGATCGTTCCGGACGCACCGGTGACGAGTGCACGCATGGTTCCCCCGTTTTCTAACAACGTTAGATTTCGAGAGTAGATCATCCTCTCCGGCTTGTCTAACATCGTTGGAAAGCGAGGACGAGGAGCAGCGAATGCCGGCGGGGCAGTACAGGATCAAGGGCACGGCGGACCAGCGGGCCCGGGCCAGGCACCAACTGCGTACCGAACTGCTGACGGCTGCCCGGGAGATCGCAGACGAGTCCGGCGGCTTCGAGAAGGTGACCATGCGCGCGGTCGCCGACCGGGTCGGCTACACCGCACCGATCCTCTACCAGTCCTTCGCCAACAAGCAGGCGCTCCTGATCGGACTCCTCGACGTCGGCTTCGCCGAACTGGCCGACCGCCTGGGCCGAGCCCAAAGCCCCGAACTCCCACACGGCAGCACGAGCGCACTGGGCCCGATCGCCGCCGCCTACTGGGAGTTCGCCTCCGGCAACCCGCACCTGTACGGGCTCATGCACAGCCTTCCCGACGTCCCGTTCGGGACCCCGGACGCCCCACCCTCGGCGGCCCGATGCTTCGAGGTCCTCAAGACCGCGGTCAAGACGGCGGCAGCGGACCATCCCGCCACCGCCTACGACGACGACGCGGCCACCGACCTGCTCTGGGCCCAGATGCACGGCCTCGTCAGCCTCATGCTCGACGGCCGCATGAAAGGAGGTCCCGCCCGCGGACGCGATCTCCTCCAAATACTGACCGACACCTTCCCCACGGCAACGCGCACACAGGCCCCGCACTCAAGCCGCTGACCCGGCGCCCCGGGGTCTGTAAAAGAGAACGGTGTAACCCCTGGTGGTTGGGTTTGGAAGTCGTTTCATGTGGCGTATCTGCGGTAGCAGATGAATGCGGCGCCGATGCTGACGAACGCTCCGAAGCGCGAGGCCTTCGAACGCTCCGAAGTGCGAGGCCTTGACCTCATATCGGCGGTGGAGGCGGCGGAACGCGTTGAGCCAGGAAACGGTCCGTTCGATGACCTATCTGTGCCGGCCCAGGGGTTGGGAGGAGTCGATGCCGCGGTGGGTGATGCGTCGTCACCGCGACCGCCGCGGCGTGCGTACGCCACCACGCCGGCCCCATCACCGGCTGGGACGTCGAAGTCGAACACCGTCTCGAGCGCCCCCGCCTCACCGCCGACGCCCGCCTCGACATCACCGACCACCGCGACACCGGAATACTGTGGCCCGAGCACGAAGGCACCGGGTTCCTCGCCGAGCCGGGCCCGGGAAGGCCCGGTGCGGCTTTCCCCGGCCAGCCGCGGTCACTCGTCGTCGGTGGCGTGCTTGTCGCGCAGGGGCCGCAGGCCGCCGGGCAGGTCGGGGAGTTGGAAGGAGTACCGCCCGAGCACGTTGATGTGGTGGCGCACGAACGGCGAGAGCCGGGCGGCGTCTTCGTCACGGACCTCGAAGTCGTCGGCGCGGAGCCGGGTGAGGGCGGCGTCCACCGAGTTCCCCACCCCAAGGCGAAGGCGTGGGCGGCTCGTCGGGTCACGCCCAGGCGGGTTCGTGGTCGTGAAGTCCGTCGAACTGCACGTGGTAGACGCCCTCGGTGATGAGCCGGGAGGACCTGCCGACGAGGCGGGCGACCACGGGCGACCACCGGGTGTCGTCCGTCCGGAGGACGTTCTCCAGCACCCGGATGTCGGTGAACTCCATCCCTGAGAGGTCTTCGCCCGAGACGTCCACGGTTCGCTCGAACGCCCGACGAACGTGATTGGCCGCCATTCCCTCTGCCTGCTGCGCGGAATCGCGCAGACGGGTCATGTGGCGGTGCAGCCGGGCCAGAACGCGCAGGGCGCCCAGGGGCTGGTCCTCGGTGGTGCTCCGCCGCTTGGCCACGTGGTCGAACGGCATCGCCGCCCAGTCGAGTTCGGCGAACGCCGGCTCGTCCGCTCTGTCTCGGAGGTCGTCCCCCGCGATGCCATTCCGCAGGATGCGAACGGGACGTCCGGCGTCGAGGACGATCCGGCTCGCGCGGCCGATCTTGCGGTCCCAGGCATCCTCGATCGCGTCGAGGGCACGGGCGTACTTCGCGGGGTAGCCGAGGAGCCGCAACGCCTGGCCGCGGTGGTCGAAGGCTTCGGCGGTCGCCCGGGACGGCGCGGGATCCAGGATGCGCGAAGGGCGGTCCGTGGGGTGCAGGGCGAACAGGGTGTCGAGGGGGTTGGTGTGGGCGCGGGCGAAGTATTCGGTGACGGCCCGGGGGCGCGGCGTACCGACTTCGATCAGCAGTCCGGTGCTCAGATCCACCAGCCTGCTGCCGTCGGGCAACGTGCGCGCCTGCCGGCATGACTCGCGCTGTCGTTCCGGACGCAGGGCCAGTCGGCCGCGCAGGGCCCGGGTCGGCGAGGGCGACCGCGGCGCCCAGAACGGCGAGGGTCGCGGTGACGGGTTCCACGGGGCGGTGCCTCCCCGAGACGATCGCGCGATCCGGGACCGTCCCGACACGCGCCGCCTGGCTCCGCAGGTGCCGCGAACGCCCGGATCATCGAACTGCTGACCACCCTGACAGGCCAGGACCCGAACTCGCGCTGTCCGGGTCCCGGGTCGCTCGCCGCGATACTGATCCGGCGACGCGCCCCGGGGGCTATCTCCTGAACGCGGCGGGGAGGTCGTAGCGGGCGACGAGGTACCCGCCGTGTTCGTCGTCGTGGCCGACCGCTCCGGCCGCGACCAGGCGCCGTGCGGCGTCGAGGACCTGGTCGACGTCGGTCGGTGCGGTGTCCTCGCCGGGCAGCGGGATCGGCCGCTGCTCCAGGCACAGCAACCCCGGAGCCGAAAAAGCACTTCCTATGAGAACAGACTCCGCTGGCGAAGTCGTTTTCGTGGTCGAGGGAGCCGTCCAGGCGATGGCGGTCGGGATGCCGGCGGTGCGGCGCGCGTCGATCAGATCCCGTCGGGGCTCGAAGGGACCGCTTGCTGCCGACGGCTGGCGGGGCATCGGGTGCACCGTCGCGGGAAGCGAGTGGGCTGCGCGTGACATGAGCGTCCAGGTGTGTCCTGATCGATCAGGGATCGAGAAGCGCGGTCCACGGCGCCGGCTCTAGCCTGCTCGCCATGGACATCACCATTCACACGACTTCTCTTCCGCACGACGACCCGGACGCGTCGCTCGCCTTCTACCGCGACGTCCTCGGCTTCGAGGTTCGCAGCGATGTGGGGCAGGGCAGGATGCGTTGGATCACGGTCGGACCGGTCGGTCAGCCGGGTACGTCGATCCTTCTGGCGCCGCCTGCCGCCGATCCCGGTGTCACCGAGGACGAGCGCCGCACGATCACCGAGATGATGGCCAAGGGCACCTACGGCTGGATCCTGCTGGCCACCCCGGACCTCAACGCCACGTTCGAGAAGGTGCAGGCCGGTGATACCGAGGTCGTCCAGGAGCCGACCGAGCAGCCGTACGGCGTCCGCGACTGCGCGTTCCGCGACCCCGCGGGCAACCTGGTCCGCATCCAGGAACTGCGCTGAGCTGTGCGGGTATTGCTGTGGCTGTGTGGGCCGACATCGCGACCACCTATGAGGAACGCGCCGGCGCACCGGAGCAAAAGTGCCTGCCCTGCCGGTGGCCCGTCGGGGCCCCGTGCGGGTCTCGTTGAACCGGTCATGAGCCCGGACTGCGTCCCGCTGCCGTCCGGCGGCCGGTAGGGTCCGGCGGGCCGGTCCACACCACCGAGCGTTCGGGGTGCCCCCTCGGGGGGCACCCCGAACGCTCGAAGACGTCGATGGCAACGGAAGATGAAAGAACGAGGGGGAGGGTCTGATGTGTAAGCCTGAATGGCGGCGTGCGCGCGTCGAAGCGCAGCGCCTGGCCGATCTCGCGCGGTTGCGCCGCGTCCGCGATCGGATCGACAGGGAGTACGCGCAGCCGTTGAACGTGGAGGCGCTCGCCCGTGATGTGAACATGTCCGCCGGGCATCTGAGTCGGCAGTTCCGGGCCGCGTACGGTGAGTCGCCGTATTCGTATCTGATGACGCGTCGGATCGAGCGGGCGGCGGCGTTGCTGCGGCGGGGTGACGTCAGTGTGACCGAGGTCTGTTTCGCGGTGGGCTGTGCGTCGCTGGGGACGTTCACCACTCGTTTCACCGAGTTGGTGGGTATGCCGCCCGGGGCTTTTCGGCGTCGGGCGGCGGATGCGGCGGCCGACCCTGCCGATGCCGGGGGTGCGGTCGGTGACGGGGGGTCGGCGTTCGTGGTGGAGGGGATGCCGGCGTGTGTGGCGAAGCAGGTGGCGAGACCGGTCAGGAATCGAGAAGCCCCGGCCGCCGCGCGGCCCCTAGCGTGATGGTCATGGCAATCACCGCTTCCCCCGCAGCCGACACGTCCCTGGCGTCCGTCACCCTCGAGGTGGCCGATCTCGAGGCCGCTCGCCGCTTCTACAGTGCGTTCGGTGTGGACTCGTACATTCGCCTGCGGGCGTCCGATGCGTACTCCACCGGGTTCCGCGGTTTCACCCTGGCGCTCACGGTGTCCGGGCCGTCCACCGTCGACGCGTTCGTCGGCGCGGCCGTGGACGCCGGCGCCGCGGTGCTGAAGCCCGCCGCGAAGTCGTTGTGGGGCTACAGCGGCGTCGTCGAGGCCCCGGACGGGACGATCTGGAAGATCGCGACCTCGGCGAGGAAGGACACCGGCCCCGCCACCCGCGAGGTCGACGACGTCGTCCTGCTGATCGGCGTCGAGGACGTCAAGGCCACCAGGCGGGACTACGTCGGCCGGGGCATGTCCGTGGCCAAGAGCTTCGGCGGCAAGTACGTCCAGTTCACCCCCGGCGGGGCCGGTCCCCTCACGCTGGCGCTGTACAAGCGCCGTGCCCTCGCCAAGGACCTCGGTGTCCCCGCCGATGGCACCGGCTCGCACCGCATCGTCCTCGGCACCACCGCCGACGCCTTCACCGATGCGGACGACTTCGCCTGGGAGGCCGCCGCGTCGCCCGCCCCCGCACCGTCCTGACCCCCGGCCCCCACCCCGGCCCGCTCGACCCGCCTCCCGCCCGCTCGACCCGCCCCGTCGTGCCCATCGACCGGCGAACACGCGCCGCTGCGACGGCCGGGCCCGCAGCCCGGATGTCCGGCACGCGTCCATCCACCCACTGTGCAAGGAGCACGTCATGAAGGCGCACGTCAGCTCGATCCTCCTCGGTGTCCGGGACATGGACCGGGCCAAGCGGTTCTACACCGAGGGCCTCGGCTGGAAGATCAGGAACGACTTCGGCATCTCGGTGTTCTTCGACTCGGACGGCGCCTCGCCGGTCGGCTTCTACGGCCGCGAGGGTCTGGCCGGCCAGGTGGGCACGGATCCGGAAGGCAGCGGCTTCAGCGGGCTGGTCCTGACCTACGTCGTCCGCAGCCAGGAGAGGGTCGGGGAGATCATGGCGGAGGCCGCAACGGCCGGGGCCACCATCCTCAAGCCCGCCGGCGACCTGCCCTGGGGCGGATACGGCGGCACCTTCGCCGACCCCGACGGCTACGTCTGGAGCCTGGGCTACAGCGCCCAGGGAACCGACCAGCCCTACGCGGAATAGCCGCGATCTGTTGCCTCACAGCCGTCCGGGACGGCGCGGCGCGTGCCGCAGCCGTCCCGAGTACGGCGATGGTGGTCCCGGTGTGGGAAGTGGGAGCGGCCATCGGAGTCGGGCGGGCCGGATCCGCGGTGGGCCGGCAGAACTACGTCCGCAGGGGGCGGCAGAACAACAGGAGAAGGATCATGACGTTTCGCACCCTCGTCGAGCCACCCGAGCCCATGCGGGGCCTGGAAGTTCCGCCCGGGGTGGTAGCGGCGCTGGGCGGGGGTGTGCGGCCGCCGGTGACGATCACGGTCAACGGGCAGTCCTGGAAGAGCCGGGTCGCCATCCTGCGAGGCCGCCACCTGCCGGTCCTGAGCAACGCCAACCGGCAGGCCGCCGGTGTCGCGATCGGCGAGGAGGCCGAGGTCGAGGTCGAGTTGGAGCCCGACGCCGAGCCGCGCGTCGTCGTCGAGCACGCGGACTTCACCCGGGCCCTGGACGACGACCCGGTGGCCCGCGCCGCGTACGACAACCTCGCGTACAGCCACAAGCGCGAGCATGTGCGCGCCATCGAGAGCGCGAAGAAGCCCGAGACGCGCCGTCGGCGCATCGAGAAGGCCATCGTTACTCTGCGGGGCTGATACCCGAGAAGCGAGCTTGCGCCGGACTTGGCCGCCGTCATCAGGCCGGTCAACGGCACTTTCGTCGCCGGCGACACCGCTTGGTGGGACGGGGCGCCGTCTGCGCGTCGGATTCGAAGAGGTTCGAGTCCTGGTCCTCGGACCTCATGATCGACCGAGTACCACGCCCGCTACGGAGGCAACGGCGTGATGATCTGCTTCGCGTGCGATTATCCGGCCGGCCCCGGCCCGCGCCGCCAATCCACGGCAGGCCCCAGGTCGTCGAGAGCCGGAACAGCGCGAACGCTGTGCTCCACCACGGCTGGGACGGCGCCCCGACCGGACGGGGCAAGGAGCACGCCGAGACGTCGGTGCCGCCCCTGGATCCGCTCCGGTGCGCGCTCGCGCGCGTCGACAACCTGTTGGTGCAGCAGGTCGCGGCCGAACCGGCCGGGCGAAAAAGCTGAGCGACGAGGAGCGCGGCGCGACCCCGCCGCGCTGTCCCGGTCCAACGTCAACCCGTACGGAACCCTCCGCCTCGACACGGACAAGCGCCTCGCCCCGGGGCGGACCGCCGCCGTGCCCCGACCCCGAACCCCGGCAGACACCGACGTCCGATCGCGTACGGAGACACGATGCAGCACTTCCAGCACCTCACCGACCCCCGGATGAACGAGGCCGCGTGGCGGGCACTCGACCTGATGCGCGCCTACGCAGCCCGCGACCGCGCCGCGATCATCGAGCACCTCGCGAACCTGGAGCCGGACCAACTGGAGTACGCCGCGGGCGTGCTCATCACGATGTACAACGACACCCGCCAGGTCTTGAACGACACCGAGCGCCCGTGCAACCCGGCGACCGTGCGGCGGGAGGTCGAGGCGGTGGCTTGCCTCGCACCGGCCGAGCACGAGTTCGCCGTCGCCGTCACCGCCCTGCGCCTGGCCAACGGCGAAGTGAAGATGCAGGAGGTCGCGAACACGACGGAGATCCGCGACCGCATCCACACCGTGGCCGTCTACAGCCTCGCCCTCCAGTTCGCTGTGTTCAGCCGCAAGGGAGTCCAGCGTTCGCTCGACGAGGCCGCGCGAATGAACGAGGCGATCGGCGGTCCACGGCCGTACAGCGTTGCGTAACGCGCTCGCTGCCACGCAGCGAGGCGGAGCGCACGAGAGCGCCACCGGGCATGGAAAAAGCGGGATGGCCCGCCTTCAACAACCGGTGTTACAGGACCCCTCGTGTCCGGTGGCGCCTCGGGACCCGGACGCGCCGCTCGCGGCACTGTAAGCCGCCGCGCGCCGGGTGCTCGCCGCCGATGTGAGCGTCTCCCGGGCGAAGCAGGGCAATGGGTGGTCGTCGTACTGCAACGGCCCTCGATGCCCGGACTTTCCGGCTACGGAGTCGGTGGAGGAACTGTTCGCCTGTGACGGCGTCCGCGCTCGGCGGGATGCGTCCTGATGCTCCGGCCGGCGTGCGGCCGGAGCGGGTCCGGAGCGGTTCCGATCAGGCGTAGTCGGTGATCCACCCGCTGCAGGTCGCACGGGTGCTGTCCTTACGGGGGTGTGCGGACGCTCGCGGGAATCGCGCTGCCCGGCGCGAGCCCGGATACGGCCGGGCCGACCGCGGTGGCCCACCGCAGACCCGCACCCGCGGCCATGCCTTTGTCCGTGGCCGTCGAGGAGGCCCGTTCCGGTGACGCCTGGGCGGTGGACGCGGGCGGTGGGGGCGGCCACGCGCCGGTGTTCCCCGGGTCGGCCGCCACGTCCGGACGGTGCGGGTCGCCTCTTTCGGCGCGGCGCCTGCCTTGATCGGCGTGGGTGGGGTTGCTGAGCGGGTCGGCCAGAAGCACGAGGTCGCTGACCGGTAGTGTCATCGCCGCCTCGCGCAGGGCGTCTTCAAGAAGGTCACCGCCGACGACCCGTGGGGTTACGGACGCTTCCTTGAGTGGGCGACATTTTGCCCACCCCGCCACACAACTCACGGACATGCCTCGGACCGGTTCCGAAGTTCCGCCTTCGACCGGCACCACCCGGGATCACCATCCTGGACCAGGAGACTCAACGCGGAACCGAGTGCGCCCTCGACGTCAACACCGACACGATGGGAAGTAGCGGAACCCACGAGCTCCGGCGTCGGGAAGCCGATATCGCATCCCACCCGCTGGGGCTCGCCTCGGCGACAGTGGGCAGGACGAGTGGCCATATGAGGCTGAGCGCCCCGTCGGGATGGCTTCTCCGGCACCGCCGGCTAGAGGTGGATCCCGGTGCGATTCGGGAGCGGTGCGTGGCGCCGTTTTGACGGATGCATGCGCCCGTTGGGTCCGCGCCGAGTCCGGGCCGGGAGGTCATGGGTTACGACGGCTACGACGGCTACGACGGCTACGAGAGTGTCGTCGATTCGCGCTCAGTGCCGCAGTCTCCTGAAGTCATTGGTTCAGTGATCAGGATTGTCCACGCCGGTTCGCGACCTTTCCTCACGTGACGTTCCGGGTGGCGTTCAGGCCGTCAGGTGGCGCGACATCCAGTGTTCGATGGCGTTGCCCGCGCGCACGCGGCTGTCCGTGTGCAGGAACTCGTGGCCCTCGTCGGGGAGGAGCAGGATCCGTGCGGGGATGCCACGTTCGCGCGCCGCACGCACGATCCGACGGGATTCGTCCGCCGGGACGTTGGTGTCGTGTTCGCCGTGAACGGCGAGAAAGGGCACGCGCAGGGCGTCGAGGCGGTTCATCGGGGACAGTTCCCGCAGGAGCTCTCGGTCGTGTCGCGGGTGACCGTACTTGACGGCGGCCGAGCGAGCGAGCCACGGCTCGGTGCCTGCGAAGAAGGTCGTCAGATCCGACATGCCGCAGATCGCGATGCCGGTGCGAAACAGTTCCGGATACCAGGTCAGGGCGGCGAAGGTGAGGTATCCGCCGTACGAGTGACCCATCACCGCAAGCCGGTTGGGGTCCGCCCATCCGGCCAGGACGATGTGTGCCGCGCAGTCGGCGACATCGTCGAAGGCGCGGAATCGTCCGCGGCCGAGGTCGGCGTCGACGAAGCGGCGGCCCGCTCCGGCGGAACCTCGCACGTTCGGCGTGAACACGTCGATGCCGCGGGCGAGCAGGCGATGATGCAGGGCGTCGAAGACGGGTCGCGCCTCCTCTTCGGGACCGCCGTGGAGCGACACCACGCACGGCGCGGCGCCGGCCTCGTCGCGGTCCGGGGCGCGGTAGTACCAGCCGGTGGAGGCGAGACCGTCCCGGGAGCGCACCCGCACCGGTTGGGGCACGACCGGCGCCGTGCCGTGCCCCGTGACGTCGGCACCGCGCGAGGACCACGGAGTGCGGGTGGGGCCGACCGCCTCGGCGCGAAGCCGCCACACGCCGGGGCGGCGCCGCGATCCGGAGAGCGCGATCCACCAACCGTCGGTGCCGGCCGGTGCCAGTCGGGTGATCACTTCGTGCGGCAGGGGCAGGGTGCGAAGGCGCGTGACGGCCCCCGATCGTCGCAGCGTGACGATCTCGGCTTCGCTGCGGCCACCCTCGTTCCAGGACAGTGCAGCCGTCCGGCCGTCGTTGGAGACCGACAGCAACTCCAGGTCGGCGTCCTGGCGTGCGGCGGCGACGTGCGTACGGGCGAGCGAACCGGTGGCGGTGAGTTCGACGCGGAGCAAAGCCGCGAACTCCCGGTCGGCGTCGCTGCGCAGCCACAGGGTGCGGCCATCGGGGGCGAACCGGCCGATCCACGGGTCTCCGTCCGCCGCGCGCAGGACGCACACCGATTCGGCGCGGGACGTGGACACGATCGCCGCTTCGCGCCGCCCGCGCGGCCCGCGGCGCAGCAGGGCCAGGCGTCCGTCGGGCGACACGTCGCATACGCGCAGGGTCGCCGCGTTCTGCTCGGCGGTGATCAGGGTGGGCGAGCGGACGCCGTCGGGGTCCACGAGGTAGGCGGTCGACAGGCTTTCACCCGCTTGTTCTCCTGCCCCCCGCTCGGCGGCGGGAGCCCGGATCAGCCGACCGGGCGCCGGTCGTGCGCCGGTGCGGCGGGCACCGGGGGACGTGGCCGGTGACGAGGCGGCCGAGGCCGCCCGGGTGTCGGCGGTGGCGGATTCGGTGGTGACCGCTACCGCCTTTCCGTCGCGTGTCCAACATCCCAGGTAGGCGGAGCCGCCGGCGGGCGCGTCGGCGAGCACCCGGCGACCCGACCCGTCCGGGCGTACGCACAGCACGCGCGTGCGTCCACCTCCGCCGGTGGTCGCGGTGTACGCGATCCACCGTCCGTCCGGCGACCACGACACTTCGTTCACCGGGTCAAAGCCGGTGTCGAGCAGGTGCGGCTCGTCGGTGTCGGCGGCCGCGGTCCACACCTGGGGCACCCCGGCCCGATCGCACACGAACGCGACGTGTTCGCCGGTCTGGTCACCTGACGGGCCGCCGCAGGCGTGCGCCCGCGTCCACCGGTGAGCGGTGTCGCGTGCCCCGACCGCGTCGGGCAACGCCATGGCGACGGGCGCGTGCCCGGCAAGCCGGTCGCCGCCCCGCTCGCCTGGGCGGGGCCGGTGCGGGTCGGGCATCGTGTTCACTCGATTCCGTGGGTCTGGAGCCACATCTCCAACAGGGCCACCTGCCACAGCGTGTTCGCTCCGCGACGGGCGCGATGGGTGTCGGGCGCGGTCAGCAGCTCGGCTACGAATTCGGGACGGAAGATGCCGCGTTCGACGGCCTGGGGCGAGGACAGCGCGTCGCGTACCCGCGCGAGCACGGGGCCCGCCATGTGGGTGATGGCGGGAAGTGGGAAGTAGCCCTTGGGCCGGTCGACGACCTCGACCGGGAGAACGCGGCGCCCGGCGTCCTTGAGGATGCCCTTGCCGCCTTGGGCGAGCTTGAGTTCGGGCGGACAGGCTGCGGCGAGCTCCACGAATTCGTGGTCGAGGAAGGGGACGCGTGCTTCCAGGCCCCAGTCGGCGGTCATGTTGTCGACGCGCTTGACCGGGTCGTCGACCATCATGACGTGCGTGTCCAGGCGCAGGGCCGCGTCGAGTGCGGTCTCCGCGCCCGGTGTGGCCATGTGGGTGGTGACGAGTTCGGTGGAGACGTCGTGGTTGGCCATCATGTGCGGTTGCACCATGTGGGACAGGTCGGCGTGTGATCGGTCGAAGTAGACGTCGGCGTACGTCTGCGGTTCGTGGTCACGTGGTACGGCGGCGAGGTCGGGGTACCAGCGGTAGCCCGCGAGGATCTCGTCGGCACCCTGCCCGCTCTGCACCACCTTGACATATTTGGCGACCTGTTCGGAGAGCAGGTGGAACGCGACGACGTCGTGGCTGACCATCGGTTCGCTCATGGCGGCGATGGCGCCGTCCAAGGCGGCGGACAAGCGGTCGGACGGGACGAGCAGTTGGTGGTGATCGGTGTCGAAGTGCTGGGCGACGAGGTCGGAGTAGTGGAATTCGTCGCCGTTTTGACCTCCCTCGGATTCGAAGCCGACGCTGAAGGTGGCCAGGTTCTCCTGGCCGGCTTCGGCGAGGAGCGCGACGATCAGGCTGGAGTCCAGGCCGCCGGACAACAGGACGCCGACCTGCACGTCGGCCACGGTGCGTCGTCGTACGGCCGTTCGCAGCGAGTCCAGGAGAACGTCGCGCCAGTCGGCGGCGCTCATGCCGGCGTGCTCGGCGCGGCGAGTGTAGTCCGGTTGCCAGTAGCGGTGGTCGCGATACTCGCCGTCGGGCTCGACGACGCGGATCGTGGCGGGGGCGAGCTTGCGCACACCCGTCAGGATGGTGTGCGGCGTTGCCACGGTGGCGTGCAGGCTCAGGTATTGGTGTAGGGCGACAGGATCGATCGAGGTGTCGACGCCGCCGGCGGCGAGCAGTGCGGGCAGGGACGAGGCGAATCGCAAGCGACCGGGCTCCTGGGCCAGGTAGAGCGGTTTGATGCCCAGGCGGTCGCGGGCCAGCACGAGGCGACCGCTCGCGTGCTCGGCGATCGCGAACGCGAACATGCCGTACAGATGCTCGACACAATCGGTGCCCCATTCGCGATACGCCTTGAGGACCACCTCGGTGTCGGAGGTGGAGAAGAAGCGGTGGCCCAAACCGCGCAACCGGTCCCGCAGTTCGCGATAGTTGTAGATACAGCCGTTGAACACGCCGGTCAGGCCCGTCTCCGGGTCGGTCATCGGTTGCGCGCCGCGTTCGGACAGGTCGATCACCCGGAGGCGGCGGTGGCCGAGTGCGATCGCGGCCTGGCACCACATGCCGCGGCCGTCGGGGCCGCGTGGTGCCAGGCGGTCGGTCATGCGCTGGACGCCGGCGAGGTCGGGTCTGGTGCCGTCGAATCGTATCTCGCCGCTCAGGCCGCACATTGCTTGTCTCCTCGGTTCGTGGTCGCTCGGGTTCCGGGTCGCGGGTGTGTGGTCGGAGGGCGGTCACCGCGGGTGAGGGCGATCAAATCGCCGACGGCGTCGGCCCAACGCTCGCGGGGCGCGTAGCGCCGCAGCCGATGGGCCTCACTGCCGCGGGCGAGTTGTTCGTGGGCCAGAAGGTGCACGGTCGTCCAGTCGCTCAGGGCTTCCAGACGGGGCCGCAGTCGGGTCAGCATGCTGTGTACGACTTCGGAGGCGGACGCCGGTTCGTGGGTGAGCGGATCGATCAGCGCACCTTCGAGTCCGGAGCGGGCCGCGCGCCAGGTTGCCGCACGCAGCCATTCGGTGCGGGCGATCGGCCAGTCGGTGCGGTCCTCGCGAACCGCCTCGCACGCGTCGACGACGAGGGCGCGAAACAGGCCCGCGACCAGGACGACGGTCTCCACGCGTGGGCAGGAGTCGGTGATGCGCAGTTCCAGGGTGCGCTGCCGAGCGGACGGCCGGACGTCGTAATAGACCATGCCGGGATCGCTGATGACCCCGGACCGGACGAGATCCGCGATGGCTTCGTCGTATGCGGCGGCCGACGCGAAGTGGCCGATGGGTCCCGCCGTGGGCCAGCGCTGCCACAACAGCGTGCGCCAACTGGCGTATCCGGTGTCGGCGCCGAGCCAGAACGGCGAACTGGCCGTGAGCGCGAGCAGCACCGGAAGCCACGGTGACACGAGCGCCGCCGCGCGCACGGCCGTGTCCCGGTCGGGCACGTCGACATGGACCTGGGCCCCGCAGATGAGTTGCTCGTCGGCGACGAGCCGATAGTCCCGGGCCATGTCGGTGTACCGGCGCTCGTCGGTGGCCTGGATGTCCTCGACGCGGGCCTGCGGCACTGTGCCGGCGGCCACGACGGCCAGACCGAGGGCGTCGGCCGCGTCGGCGAGGGTGCGACGGGTTTCGCTGAGGTCGCGGTGCAGCGCGTCCAGCGTCGGATGGACGGCGCTGTTCGTCTCGATGACGGACCGCCGGAACTCCTGGGTGTAGGTGTCGCTCGACAACTTCCCCAGTAGGGCGGGCGCCTCCGGTACCAGGCTTCGATTGTCGGCTCCGACGATATGGAATTCTTCCTCGACTCCCAACGAAACAAGCACCAGAAGCTCCTTGCCATCAATAACCGGCACGATTCACCGCGGTCGTGTCCGCATAAACCCCGCGGGTCCGCGCGCGCCGGGCTCGCGTTGCGCGATCCGTGGTGGGCGCCTGCTGCCCGCATCCGACGGAAACAAGCCTCCCGCTCGCACGCCAGTCGTGTGACCTGCACCGCAGCGCCGGGCGGGCCGCAGGGCGAGGTGCTCCTCGGCTCGGTGACGAAGCGCGTGGGCCTCACCCGAATGGGGGATGGCCGATCGGAAGGTGCCGGGCCATGCGACGGGAGGTGCTTCGTTCACGGGCTGCGACGCGCATAGGGCGCGAGGTGGAAGCACCGTGGCTCATTCGTGGGTGAGATTTGGTTGGGCCACCGGTGGTTTGCAGTTCGGGGGATTCAGGTGCAGGCCGTGCCCTGCTCCAACCGAGTTCATCAGCGCCTGTGACTGGATGGTTGGGTGCGTTCGACCGGATGCCGAGAGTGTCACGTCGGGCAGGTGTCGATGAGCGCCGGACCGGACCCCCGGCGAATCCGAACCCGTCATCCGCCAGGGTCGTCGCTGCGCTGGGTCCAGCCCAGGATTCCCAGCAGTGCCCGCACGGCTCGATCACGGGCGCGTTCAGGTCGTAGCCCAACCCTCGCAGGTGAGGTGGGTCAGGGTGACGACGGCGCGGCCGAGGTAGCCGACCAGCGTCATGCCGGTCCAGAACCCGGCGTCCACGGCCCCGTATTCGGCCTCTGCCCGGGCAAGACGGCGCGCGGGCGACACGTTGGGTCGCCGTGCGCGTGAGTGACCGGCGCCTGGATCCGGGTGGCGCGGGGGCTGCCGCCTGGCCCGGTCGCCGCGGGGCGGCCGGGGGCGGGGGTGGTGTGGGCAGTCGGTGCGGCGGCAGGGGGGCGGTGGGGCCGCCATGGATGGCCTCCATGGCGGGGCTCGATCTCCGCTCAAGGCGTCCTGGAGGCGTCCGGCCTGGTCCAGCCGGGCCTGATGAGTCCGGACTCGTACGCGGCGACGACCAGTTGGGGTCGGTCCCGGGCGCCGAGCTTGGCCAGAATCCGGCTCACGTGGGTCTTCACGGTGAGCGGGCTGACCACCAGGCTCTCGGCGATCTCCTGGTTGGACAGACCACCCGCGACGAGGCCCAGAACCTCGCGCTCGCGGTCGGTGAGGACGGCCAGATCGCTCTGATGGGCCGCGTGGTCGGGGCGGCTGAGCAACTGGTTGATCACGAAGGCGGTGGCAGAGGAGGAGAGCAGTGCCTCGCCCTGCGCCACCGTCCGGATGGCGACGAGGAGTTCGGCCGGTCTGGTGTCCTTGGCGAGAAAACCGTTCGCGCCGGCCCGGAGGGCCTCCAGAACGTTCTCCGTGGTCTCGAAGGTGGTGAGCACCAGCACCCGGACGCCCGCCAGATCCTCGTCGGCGGCGATCAGGCGGGTGGCCTGGATGCCGTCCATCTCGGGCATGCGCAGATCCATCAGGACGACGTCCGCCCTGTTGGCACGGGCGAGTTCGACGGCCTCTCGCCCGTTGCACGCCTCACCGACCACGGTCATGCCGTCCGCGGTGTCGACCAGCAACGCAAGCGCGCCGCGGACCAGTACCTGGTCGTCGGCGAGTACCACTCGTATGGTGTCCATGCCGTGCCTCTCCTCGGTTGTTGGGCGCCCGGCCGATGGCGGGCGTCGGTGCGTCATTCGGCGGCGGGCGATCCGACCTGCGGCATGGCCGCCGCCGGTCGGTACCGCTCGTGGTCGGGCAGGGGCAAAACGGCCACCACCTCGAATCCGCCATCGGGTCGGTCGGCCGCGGTGAGCCGCCCCCCGACGCTGTGCGCCCGCTCGGTCATGCCCAACAGGCCGAAGCCCGCGCCCTCGTCCGCCCGCCGGCGGACGCGGCCCACCCCGTCGTCCCGGACGGTCACGTCGACCTGCCCGTGGCCGTACTCGATCCGGACCAGCACTCTACGGGCCCTGGCGTGCTTGACGACGTTGGTCAGCGCCTCCTGGATGATCCGGAAGGCCGTCACGTCGTGTCCGGCCGGCAGCGGCGGGGCCGATCCCACGATGTCCACGTCGATCCGGGCGCCGGTGGCCGTTACCATGTCGGCCAGCTCCCCGAGCCGGGCCAGCCCCGGCAACGGCCCGTGGGAGGCCGGGCCGTGCCCGCGCAGTACGGCGAGCGTGACCCGCAGGTCGGCGACGCCGGAGCGGGAGATCTCGGTGATGGTGTCCATGGTGCTGCGCAGCAGTGCGCGCGTCCGCGCGTCCAACTCGGCGTCTTGGCCCAGCAGATGGGCGGCTACGGAGGCCTGCACGTTGATCGCGGCAATGCTGTGGGCAAGCACGTCGTGCAAGTCGCGCGCGATCCGTATGCGCTCCTCGCCGAGCAGCCGCTCGGCCTCCTCGGCCCGGTGGACCTCCTCGCGGGCGTGTCGTTCGGCCACTTCCGCCCGGTAGGCCTGCTGGTAGCGGACGGCTTCGCCCAGCGCGAGCGCCAGCACCACCATCATCGCCGCGTCGAGTACGTCCGAGAAGTGCATCTGGGGTTCGGTGCCGACCAGCATGACCTGCACCAGGACGGCGACCACGGCACCGACCTTCACCGAGCGGCGCCGCTCACCCACCGCGGCCACGGTGTAGAGCGCGATCAGTATCGCGACCACCGGTGGTTCGTCCGCGTAGCCGCGCAGTTGGAAGACCGCCACGCAGGCGAGATTGACCACCAGGACGGGCAACGGGAACCGCCGGCGGACCGCCAGTGCCCCGGTCATCAGCCCGACCACGACGAGCGCGAGCACGTCGGGCCCGCGGGTTGCGCCGGCCGCGCCATCGGACAGTGCGAGGGCGGTGGCCGCGTAGGCGAGCAGTACCGCGGCCACGGCGATGTCGCGCAGCCGGAAGGCTGTGCGCAGCAGACCGGTCCAGTCGGTGGTCATCGTCTCTTCCGTCCGTCGGCGGGTCCGGTTGCTCGGCGCACGCGGGTGGTGTGGTGCTCTCGGTGGTGCGGATGGTGCGGTGGTGGGGCCTTCGGGACAGGGGCCGGCACGTTCGGGCGATCGAAGGCGATCGAGGGCGGCACCGGAGTACGCCCTCGACCGCCTTTTCGATTCCGGATCAGTTCCGGAGCTGCCGTTCCCGGCCGATCGGGGCGGACGCCTGCCCGTCGGTGTCCGCGGGGTCCGTACGCCGACCGAGGGCGCTCGGCCACCACAGGTTCGAGCCGAGCCGGAGGCCGACGGCCGGGACCAGGATCGAACGGACCAGCAGAGTGTCCACCAGGACGCCGAAGGCGACCAGGAAGCCCAGTTCGACCATGGGCACCAACGGCAGGGTGGCAAGCACGGCGAAGGTCGCGGCGAGCACCACGCCCGCCGAGGTGATCACACCTCCGGTCGAGGAGAGGCTGCCCAGGATGCCCCGGCGGGTGCCGTGCAGGAGGGACTCCTCGCGGGCGCGGTGCATCAGGAAGATGTTGTAGTCGACGCCGAGGGCGACCAGGAAGAGGAATCCCAACAGGGGAAGGCCGGGGTCGATGCCCTTGAAGCCGAAGATGTGCTCGAACACCAGCGTGGAGGCGCCGATCGCGGCGGCGAAGGAGACCACGACGGTGAGGATCAGTACCACAGGTGCCACGACGGCTCGTAGCAGCGCGCCGAGGATCAGGGTGATGACCACCAGCACCAGCGGGATGACGATCTTCTCGTCGCGGGCCGATGTCGTCGCGGTGTCCAGGTTCTGCGCGCTCGGACCACCGACGGCCGCCGCCGGGTCGACCCTGTCGACCGCCGCGCGCAGAGCCTTGATGGTCCGCCGCTCGGCCGGGCTGTCGGGAGCGTCCTGGGGGAAGACGGTGATCTCGGCATGCTCGGCGCCGGAACGCCCGGGAACGACCTGGCTGACGCCCTTGACGCCCTTGACGCCCTGGGCCGCCTCGAGCACGGCGTCCTTCTTGACGGTCGGTGCGATGACGGTGATCGGCCGGCCGCCGATGTCCGGGAAATGCCGGGTGACCAGGGTGAATCCGCTGACGGAGTCGGGCGTCTTGACGAACTGGTCCTGGCTGCGCAGGGGGCCGGGTCCGCCGAGCAGGCCGAGCGCGAGCGCGCCGAGGACGACGACCGAGCCGACGGCGGCGAGGCCCTTGTGGCGGGCGATCCATGCGCCCAACCTGTCCCAGCGGGCCTGCCCGGCAACGGCGCCGGTGACGCCGGCGGCCAGTACCTTGGGCACTCTCGGCCAGAACACCCAGCGCCCGAGCACCAGCAGCAGGGCGGGGAATAGGGTCAACATGGCGGTCAGTGCGCAGGCGATGCCGACGGCGCCGACCGGACCCAGGCCGCTGGTGCTGTTGAGGTCGGCGGCAAGCAGGCACAGCAGGCCGGCCGCGACGGTGCCCGCGGAGGCGATGATGGCAGGGCCGGCGCTGCGCAGCGCGACCAGCATGGCCCGGCCGGTGTCGGCCTCGGCTTGGAGGACTTCCCGGTAGCGGGCGACGATGAGCAGCGCGTAGTCGGTACCGACGCCGAAGACCAGGATCACCAGGACGGCCGCGCTCTGTTCGTTGACGACCACGCCGAAGTTCTTGGCGAGCAGATGGACGGCGGCCATCGAGATCAGCGTGGCGCAGCCGACGGCGAGTAGCGGGAGCAGCCACAGCACCGGGCTCCGGTAGATGAGGATGAGCAGGACGGTCACCACGATCACGGTGGTGATCATCAGCTTTTCGTCGATGCCGTCGAAGACCGCGTCGACGTCGCCCTCGATGGCGCCCGGGCCGGTGACCTTGGTCTCCAGGCCGGCCGGCCGGTCCTCCAGAAGCTTGCGCAGCGCGGGCAGGTACTCGGGAGGCTGCCCGGACGCCGTGCCCACCGAGTGGGCGAACAGCAGGGCCTTGCCGTCCCCGGAGCCCTGGACCCGACCGGACGAACCGTCGCTCTCACCGGTGGTCTTGTCGCCGTCGGCGCCGAGGGTCTGCGCGCCGTTCCCACCGGCCGGGGTGCCCGGAGCACTGTCGGTGGGTGGGCCGGGGTACTTCCGATCGAGGACGGCAAGGTGACGCTCGGCCGTGGTGCGGTCCTCGGCGGTGATCCCCGCAGCCCGGTGGTAGACCACGACGAAGTCGTTGACCCCGCCGCCGGGGAGCTTGTCCTCCAGCGCGGCGACCGTGGTGGACTCGGCCCCGGAAGGCAGATAGTCGACGACCTTGTCGGACTTGACCTTGTCCAGGCCGGTCGCGAACTGTGCCAGTACGGCGACCGCGGCCACCCACAGGCCTATGACCGCCCACGGGATCACTCGGCCGATCGCCCGGCCACCGCCCACACGGCTCGCAGGCTGTTTCTTCCCTCGCGCCATGAAAACCCAACTCTCCTGTGCGACAACCTGCTTGATGATCGAAACGCCCGGACTCGCGGTTCGGGCGGGGCCGCGCTGCCGGGCCGGGCACCAGATTCCCGGAATCGGGGTCGGTGGATCGTCGGCCCCGGGATGGCACCTGGCCGTACTCCCCGGGAACTACGAAGAGGCGCGTGGTACAGCCGGGTCAGTACGGCCGATCGGTAGCGGTGCGAGCGGGGAGCCGTGGGAATGGGGTGACTTTATGTCTTTCGTCGAGCGCGAGAGGACGCGTTGAAGCCTGCGGTGATAGTGGGTGGGCCGGTGCCGGTTGCTGCTGATCCCGCCGGAGTCGCGTGGTGCGGGTTCGGCGTGGTGCGAGGCGGTCCGGACCGGACCGGCGAAGCCGATGCGTGGGAGGTGTTCGCTCCGTATGTGGCAACGGGGCGGTGGACGGCCATTGTTGCCGCGGTCGCGTTGCTGGAGGGCTGGGGTCGCGTTGACGAGGCCCTCGCCCTGCTCCGCCCCCGGCAGATCATCTCGGTCAACGGCCGAGACCAGCTCGCCGACCTGGTTGGCCCGGTGTCGGTTTCGGCGAGGGCGGCGGTCTCCGCGGGGTGGAGTCGTTCGAGGACGCCGATGACGGCGTCGCGCGGGGTGCGGGGGTTCGCCGCGAGTCGGGCCAGGGCTGCGACCCGGCCGCCCTGGTCCCAGCCGAGTTCGGGCCCGGGGCCTCGACCGGTTCCGCTGTATCGGTCGTCCCGGGCTCGGACGACGATGGTGGGTTGGGGAAGGCGGGCGAGCCGCTCGCACAGCGCGGTCAACTCGCGGGGTTTGTCGCCGACCATGGCGAGGTCCTGCGCGAGCCGCTCGACGCCGTGGTCGGACAGGTTTCGCGCACTCGCCGCCGCTTCCTCGTCGGCGCCCACCCGCGCGCCGATGGGGCGACCCGCCGTCGCACCCCTACCGCCGATCGACGTGGTCGCGTCCCTCGGCGGGCCGCCGCCAGGCTCGCCGGGTGGCCCCGGCGTAGGGTCGCCGGATCGAGGGGCGCCGGATCGGCTGCGCACCGGCCTCGGGGCGCTGGTCCGTGGTGGGGTCGGGTCGTCGATGTCGGCCCAGACGGTCTTGCCGGCTCGGTGTGCCCGGACGCCCCAGCCGGTGGTGACCGTGTCGAGGATGTGCAGGCCGAAGCCGCCCTCGTGGTCGGGGCCGGTGTCGCGGCGCGTCGGCATGCGGTGATCGGTGACGGTGACGGTGACGGTGTCGGTGACGGACGGCCGTACGCCGCGTCGGGTCCGGCGCAGGGCCAGTCGTACCTCTCCGTCGGTGTGCCAGGTGCGCGTTGGTCAGCAGTTCCGAGACGACCAGGACGACCGCCGCGACACGGTCCTCGTCCCAGCCCCAGCCCGCGAGCGTGCTCGGCCCGCGTTTCGTGCCCGCTGCGAGGCACCGGTCTGCCGTGGCACGCGCCACCGCACACAGGGTCCACGAGGGCGAAGCCTCATCTACCTCTTCGGTGGACGGGAGGGTCGCGGGTGCCCTTCGGCGCGATATCGGTGCCGGATCCCGGGATCCGACGGCCGAAAGCGTGCCACCGGGCGGACGGGCAGACGGTGATCCTCGACTCCGGCTGTGGCCTGCCCGCTTGTGCGCCCGCAGACCTGCCCCACCATCCGGATTCCCATCCCGACTGTCCGAGTGGATCGGCGGCTCGGCGTACCACCGAGCGGTGGCAGCCCACGCCGGCGCGGTGGATTCTGGAGTCATATGCCGATCTGGACGGAGGCGGACGTCATGGCCACCACCAGGCACTGGACCGTGGACATTTACCTGAGCGAGAAGGCCGTCGACGACCCCGACGGTGGTGGAACGGCAATGACGCATGCGGAGGCGCGGCTGCGCACCGACGACACCACCGGACCGGGGGGCCGTGGCGCCGCCCGCAAACACCCCGCCGACCCGGATGTCCCGGAGATCGGCGACGAACTCGCCGCGGCACGGGCCCTGTCGGACCTCGCCCACCAACTGCTCCACGCGGCTGCCGAGGACATCGAGGCGGTCATCGGAAAGTCCACGGCGGGGCAGCCGGCGGCGAGTTGGGTCGACCCCGCGCGGTGAACCGGATCCCCCGAGGGGCCCGCCGCGCCGCGCCCACGGCGGGGAGAAGTTCCACCGGCAGGTGGGTAGGTGTTCACACTTCGCGTGAGCGCCGCACGACTGATGACTTCTCGCTGTCCCGCTTCATCTCGGTCACATGAGGCGGCATCGACGCGGGGCCTTGGACGGGCGTTTGACGACGCTGCTGCCGAGTCTGCACGGCGGGCTGCATCCCGGTGACAGCGATGAAGGCGGCGTTGGGTGGAATCGCGCGTTCCAAGCGGTGCTGGACCCAGTGCCCCACGTCCGCGGTTTCGCCGGCGTAGGTGAGAACCGCACCGATCAGAGGCTTCAGTATGCTGGTACTTCGGGCGATGACCTGGTCGAGCGACGCTCGATGGTGGACGGCGGTACCCCGCACGGTGTGGTCGGCATTCGGAAGCACCACCGACGCCTGGGAAGCCCCGTACGCCGCCATGGCGATGGGCAAGTCTCGGTCGACATCGGCGGATACGGATTTCCCGACTTCGGCCTTCCAAGCGTCCGACAGACTCCGCATCTCGCTCGGCGTGCAGCCGAATTTCACTGCCGCAAGAGCCAGATCCTGGATTGGATCACCCTCGCTCAAGCCCTGGAAGTCCAGCAGTTTGATGCCCGTCGGGCGAACACCCGCGGAGTCGAACTGCACAAGCACATTGCCGTAATGGAGGTCATTGTGCAGAATCCCCGGTCTGCGCCTCGTGAACGCCCGTGCGTCGTCACGCAGTTGACTGAACAAGGAGGTGGTCATCCCGAACTCGGCGAGCCGCGGATCGTTCGAGGGGTACCGTACCGCCCGGACATGGGCAGCCCGATCGAGCACCGAGACCACCGAGTCCACGCGACCATGTCGACGTACCTCCGCCGGTACGCGAAGCGTGGTCAAGTCCGCGAGGGCGCGCGGCAAGTTGTTCAATATCGTGGCACGCGCCAAGGCGTCGACTCGCATTCCGTCGTTGCTTGCGGCATGTGAACCGGAGATATATGACGTGACGATCAGACGTTCGTCTTCGTAGTGGAGCAGCCGAGCCGTCAGCCCTGGGTACTGAGCGTTCACCAGGCGCAGCGCGTTCGGGGTGGAGAGAATCTCGAAGGGTGCGAGCACCGGTCCACGGGGCTCGTGGTACTCGGCGCGGACCTGTGCGACAACCGGACCGATCGAGGTCATCCCGACAATGCCGGCGCTTTGGGCGCCGCGCCCGAGACGCAAGCCGTCCAGGAAAATTCCTCGCCGACTCACGCGTCGGTACGCAGCGTCCTTGACGCTCGACGGCAGCGTCGAGCGGTCCAGTAGTTGCGTGAAGAACGTCGACGCGTCCACTCCCCGGTCGAGTCCCGGCGACCAGCGCGTCCGCGCCTGATCGATCTGCCGGTGTATCGACTCGATGTCGGCCTCCGACAACGCACTGTGCCATTCAACGGTCGTTGTGCCGGTGTGCGCACCCGACCGCTCTCCCGCGCTGCCGCCCCGACCGGTCCCGGCCGTCTGATCACCTGCCATCGTGGTCACCGAACCCATGCGCGGGTGCGACGTGGGCGGGCAGGCCCCGGAGGCACAATGGCACCCGCCGGCGCGGTGCGCGCGGTGTGCGCGGTGTGCGCGACGACAGCATGGTGGGCCGAGGGCAGAGCGGAAACCGGGTAACCCGGGCTCTCACATTGGCTGGATCGACGGGCTGCACGGCGTGAGATGCTCCGATCTGGACTCCGCGGTCGCCCGCCCGGACCGGCGTGTCGGCGGCCCATTCGCACGAACCAGCAGAGCAGATTAGCGGGGGAGCCCCAACAACGCCACCAGGTCCGGGCCCTCCGCATTCGGCTTCACCTCGGGATCGGCCACCGCGGTCTCGACGATCTTGTTCAGCGCACACGGCACCAACGAACTGCCCGCCGTGGTGCGGAAGACCGGCGCGATTCGATTCTCGCGCGCCGTCACGGTGACGGACCGCCTGATTCGCGCGTCCCGGTCGCCGATGATCTCCTGACGCAGCACCGTGGTGTGGGCGCCGGGCGCGAACCGCCCGTCCTCGGGCGTGGCGCCGGTGTCCGGGATGGACATGTACGCCGCGTACCGCGCGCACGTGGAGCGTGCCGGGTCGCCGGGATCCGCGAGCACCGCTCCTCCATCGGCGTCACTGGCCACCGGTTCGAGTTTCGGGAGCGTGTCCCGCGCGGGGTCCGCGGTCGCCGTGGCCGGTGGATCGCCGACGCGTGCCCAGGCCTGCGGGACCGCTGCGGGGGAGCGGCACACGGCAACCGCGGGCGTCGTCGCCCCGAATGCGGCGACGCCCCACCCACCGAACACACCGTCTACGACGCCGCGTCGCTCACCAAGGTCGTCGCCACCTGGCCGCTGATCGGCCGCGCCCTCGACACCGGACTCCTCGACCTCGATACCCCGGTACGCGCCTACCTGCCCCGATCACCGGCGACGCCCCCGGCGCCGGCGCCACCATCCGCCGACTCCTGACCCACACCAGCGGACTGCGCGCGGAAACCCGCCTCGACCGCTACCGCGGCAACCCCGCCCCACTCGCCGAACTCCTGTGCCGCGAACCCCTGGAAGAACCCCCGGGCCGCCACCGCTACCTCAACCGGGGCTTCATCCTCCTCGGCCCGGCCCTCGCCCACATTCATCGGCGACCCCTGCACGAACTCGCCGCCGAACTGTGGACCGACCTCGGCATGACCGACACCACCTACGGACCCGTCACCCGGAGCCCACACGTCGCACCCACCGAACAGCGCCTCACCGGGGCACCCCGGATCTGGGGCGGCGTCCACGACGACAACGCCGCTCTCCTCGGCGGCATCGCCGGCCACGCCGGCGTCTTCACCACAGCGGCCGACCTCGCCGGCTACGCCGAACACCTCCTCCACCCCGAACACCCACTCCACGCCTGGCTCACCGCCTCCAGCACCCCCCAGGCACCGGTCGAACCCGGCTCGACCGAGGACTCGCGTGGCTCATCGCGGACGACGGCGACGTCGTCTACCACCACGGGTGGACCGGCACGAGCCTGTACCTCGCCCCCACCACCGGCCGCTACATCGCCATCTGCACCAACGCCGTCTACCACGGCCCGCCCAGCCCCCGCCTCGCCCCACTGCGCACCCTCGCCCGCAAGACCCTCACCACCACCTGACCCCTTCACCACCTCGGAGGCTCACCATGGGTGACCTTCTCGCCGACCACACCACCCTGCGCCTCGGCGGCCCCGCCGACCGTCTCCGCATCCACACCGACCCCACCGCCTGGCCCGACCTCGCCGCCGAACTCCCCGACCACCCCTGGGTCCTGGGCGGCGGCAGCAACGTCCTGGCGCCCGACACCGGCCACCGGGGCACCGTCGTGGTCATGGCCACCCGGCACGCAGAGCTACATCTGCGGCGACCTTGCCGCGTCCCGGCGCGACGGCCACGAGAGCCTCGCGCATTTTCGGGAAATCGGCGACGAGTGGGGGCAGCTCCAGGCGATGGGGATGCTCGGCAGACTCGCGGAGGTCGCGGGTGACTACTCCGAGGCAAGCCGGTGGCATCGCGAAGGGCTGCGGATCGCCGAAACCCTCGGCCTTTGGACCGACGCGTCGACCCGATGGTCCGAACTCGGCAGAATCGCCCTACTGACGCAGAACTACGCACTGGCCGAGCAATATCACGAACGTGGCCGACTGCTCGCCCTCGAACGGGGCGACAAACCGGCCCAGGAATTCGCCGAAGTGGGGCCGGCGCTGGGAGCTCGGCGGCAGGGGCGACTCGACGACGCGGAAAAGTATTTGCGGACCTGGTTGGAATGGAACCACCGATTCGACGCCGACAACGGCACAGCCCTGCTTCCGGCCGAACTCGGCTTCGTCGCCGAACTGCGCGGGCACGCCGAGACGGCCATGAAGTTGCACAGCGAAGGCCTGGAAGCAGCCGGCCGCACGGGTGATCCGCGAGCCGTGGCCCTGGCCTTGGAGGGGCTCGCGGGCGCGTCGGCACTCGCCGGCAGACACGGGCACGCAGCGCGGCTCCTTGGGGCGGCCACCGAAACCCGGGCTTCGGTGAGGGCACCATTGCCACCCGGAGAGCGCGGCGACATCGACAGGATCTCGGCCGCCACCCGGGCGGCCCTGGGGGACACCCAGTTCGCCGCGGCGTTCACTCAAGGCGCCAACCAAATCCGAAACGAACACGACTTGTATCCGATTGTGGACAATCCGTGGGATTCATCGTCCGGGCAGTCCTGATCCCGTGGATCGTCTGTGGTGACGCGAGGACAACCGACCGATACGGAGCGGGAATTCGTCGGGCCGTACCTGCCGATCGGTGCGTACCGTCCGTATCCCGCCCGGCTGCGGCAGCGGTTCGGGGTGAGGTGGCGGCGCCGCGCCTCCCGCTCGGCGTCGGCCACGACTTAGGAGCGGATCGGGAGCCTCCACCTCGCGGTTACGGACCGCCAACACCAACTCCAACAACCCGGCGCTGGTCCAGGGACGAAACCGCAAGTCGAACGCCATACCCCGCACTTGTCCCACAAGACGACACGATGCCGACAGCATGACCGAACCCGCACCGCAGCGCCGGGAATTGCCGCCAGCTCGGGCTTGGACGCCCGTCCGGCCCGTTCCCGGTCCGGGACAACGGGACCTGTGGACGGCCGAAAGGGCGCGAACGAATGCTGAGCCGCCCCGCCGGGTTTGTCGCACGGTCGCCTTCTGCGTGGCCGTTTCGTTCCCGGTTCCGGCACGATGCGCCCGGTTGCGGCGGCACACGGCGGCGGTCCGGCAGTGCGATTCGCGCCGAACGACGTCATCGGCGAAAGCCCCTGAGACCCGGTCGAGTTCCTCATCGGGCTCCATGTGCCGCACTGCGTCCCCCAGGCCGTCCCCGGCACGCTGTGGCTGTACGGCCAGGACACCGGCAGCGGACTCTCCATCGCCGCCGTCACCCACGCCGACGGCCTCAAATCCGTCGCCCACGAAGCCGGGCCGCGTAACCTGTGGCAGCAAATCGAGGAAACCCACCACCCCTGGACCCGCGCAGGAAAACCCGACACCACCCACATCGGCCTGAACACCACCCACTGTGATCCGGCTGCGGACAGGCGCGGCGCGCATCGGGAACCGCACGCACTCGGGCCGGGTGCGCTCGCACGCGTCGTCGGTCGGTGCGCACCAACCCGCAGACCTTCGCACGGGCAACCCGAGCATGCCCGGGTCGATCGCGGGCAGTCGTCCGCCGGGAGCCGCATCCGGCGGTGCCGTTTGCACGACTGACGAGTGAGGTCACGCCATGCCGCCCCTCCACTTGGCCGCCGACGACCCCACTCCCTTCTGGCCGGTGGGAGCGATCATCCTCACCGTCATCACGGTCATCAGCTTGTCGATCGGGATCTGGCGAATTCGCAGGATGAAACAGGGAAAGCGGTACTAACCGCCATGCCTGGACCGACCCGTGAGGTGGCCAAGGCCCTGCTCTTCGAGGCTGTCGCCGTCAACACCCCCGCCCTTCCCGCCCACCGGGCGTGCACCCCACCGCGACCCTCCCTGGCGCCCGCCGCTCGACGTAGTGGATGCCCAAACGGTCGGCGGCTCGAACCGGACCGAGGAACTGCTCGACGGGCCGGCTGCGGCGCAAAGCACCGCAGGCGAAGGATCTGCCAGGTAGCGCATGGCGGAGAGGGTAGAAGGCGTGGCGGACAGATGGGCCAGGCCGTTCGCCGGCTGAAGCGCTCATCCGCCAAATCACGATGACGACCGGCTTGCGCGCCGGCGGTGGGCATTGCCTCCGGCATGGGCCCCGGCCACGACGCCACCGCGATGCTCGTCACCTGCGGACTCGCCGAGATCACCCGCCTCGCCGTCGATATGGGCGCCCACTCCCGCCGGACTCGCCGGCCTGGGCGACCTGGTCGCCACCTGTTCCTCGCCCCTGTCGCGTAACCGGACCTTCGGCCACCACCTCGCCGACTGGTGTACGTGGGATCCGGCGGAGAGCGTCGGGGCCGCCCTACACCTCCTGGTGCCTGTTGTCGGTTCGCTGTCCCCGACGATCGGGTCTCGACCGGAGTCCCCACGGCACCCCCTCCCGGTCCGCTGGTCTACCCGCCGACGGGTGGCACGTCGTCGGCGTCGAGACCGCGACGAAGCAACACGAACAGGCGTTCTGCGCCGTCCCGGCCTCCCGCCGCCTCCCGC
The DNA here is from genome assembly GCF_055558835.1 of Embleya sp. NPDC025285. Lineage (NCBI taxonomy): Bacteria > Bacillati > Actinomycetota > Actinomycetes > Kitasatosporales > Streptomycetaceae > Embleya > Embleya sp. NPDC025285. The sequence goes on along the minus strand of NZ_JBVHLU010000069.1, from coordinate 16,941 downwards.
AGCCGGGCCAGGTTCGTCAGCGCGGTGGTGTTTCCGGCGTCGGCGGCTTCGTGGGCGATGCGTTCGGCGCCGCCTGGGTCGCCGGCCTGCTCTCGCAGTCGGGCCAGGTTCGTCAGCGCGCTGGTGTCTCCGGCGTCGGCGGCTTCGCGGTACAGGCGCTCTGCGCCATCCCGGTCCCCGGCCTCCTTTCGCAGCTCGGCCAGGTGCGTCAGCGCGTACGGGTATCCGGCGTCGGCGGCTTCGTGGGCGATGCGTTCGGCGCCGCCTCGGTCGCCGGCCTGCTCTCGCAGTCGGGCCAGGTTCGTCAGCGCGGTGGTGTCTCCGACGTCGGCGGCTTCGCGGTACAGGCGTTCGGCGCCGTCCCGGTCCCCGGCCTTCTCCCGCAGCCGGGCCAGGTTCGTCAGCGCGGTGGTGTCTCCGGCGTCGGCGGCTTCGTGGCACAGGCGTTCGGCGCCGTCCCGGTCCCCGGCCTTCTTCCGCAGCCGGGCCAGGTTCGTCAGCGCGGTGGTGTCTCCGGCGTCGGCGGCTTCGCGGTACAGGCGTTCGGCGCCGTCCCGGTCCCCGGCCTTCTCCCGCAGCCCGGCCAGGTGCGCCAGCGTGATGGTGTCTTCGGCGTCTTCGGTGTCGGTGAGTTCGCGGTACAGGCGTTCGGCGCCATCCAGGTCCCCCGCTTCCTCCCGCAGCCTGGCCAGGTGCGTCAGCGCGTCGGTGTCCCCGGTGTCGGCGGCTTCGCGATAGAGGCGTTCGGCGCCGTCTCGGTCGCCGGCCTTCTCTCGCAGCTCGGCCACGTACGTCAGCGCGGTGGTGTCTCCGGCGTCGGCGGCTTCGTGGCACAGGCGTTCGGCGCCGTCCCGATCTCCCGCAGCCTCCCGCAGCTTGGCCAGGTACGCCAGCGCGTAGGGGTGTCCGGTGTCGGTGGCTGCGTGGCACAGGCGTTCGGCGCCGTCCCGGTCTCCCGCGGCCTCTCGCAGCCCGATCAGGTACGCCAGCGCGTCGGCGTCTCCGGCATCGGCGGCTTTGCGGTACAGGCGTTCGGCGTCGTCCAGGTCGCCCGCCTGCTCCCGCAGCACGGCCAGCCGCGTAAGCGCCTCGGTGACTTTGGCGTCGGCGTCTTTGAGGGCGATGCGTTCGACGTCGTCCAGGTCGTCGGCCTCCTCCCGCAGCGCGGCCAGCCGCGTCAGCGGGTAGGTGTTTCCGGTGTCGGCGGCTTCGTGGGCGATGCGTTCGGCGCCGTCCCGGTCCCCCGCCCGCTCTCGCAGCCGGGCCAGGTGCGTCAGCGCGTAGGTGTCTCCGGCGTCGGCGGCTTTGCGGTACAGGCGTTCGGCGTCCTCCAGGTCGCCCGCCTGCTCTCGCAGCTGGGCCAGGGTCGTCAGCGCGTAGGCGTTTCCGGCGTCGGCGACTTTGCGGTACAGGCGTTCGGCATTGTCCCGGTCCCCCGCTTTCGCCCGCAGTGCGGCCAGCCGCGTCAGCGCGGTGGTGTTTCCGGTGTCGGCGGCTTCGTGGGCGATGCGTTCGGCGCCGTCCAGGTCCCCGGCCTGCTCCCGCAGCTGGGTCAGGTGTTCCAGAGCGTGTGGGTCTCGGGCGTCGGCGGCTTTGCGGTACAGGCGTTCGGCGTGGCGCAGCCGGAGTCTTTCGCGTGCGGCGTCGGCGAGGTTGCGTATGTCGTCGGTGGTGTGGGCGTGGTCGTGGGCGGCGGTCCAGAACGAGGCGCTCGGGCACAGGCGGCTGCGGGTGTGGCGTGCGTGTTGTTCGAGGTAGTCGGCGAGGCGGTAGGTCGCGCCTTCGTCGGCGGTGTCGCGGGTGCGGCGTCGGGGGCGGATGCGGGTCAGCGGCGCCCTCGCGCCGTAGACGCCGGCGACGTTGGTCGCGTAGGCGAGGGCCTGTTCGAACCAGTCGTCGGTGAGGGCGTCGGATTGGTGGTCGGTGAGGTAGGCGTCGGCGGCGTCCTCGAGGAACGCCTGGCGCAGGGCGGGTCCGTGGCCGAGGCGGCGGGCGTCCATGGCGGCCTCGATCACGGCCCGCGCGCCGGCCGGGGCGAGCTTGTAGCGCTTGAGCAGCGCAAGGGCGCCCGCGAGGAACTGGGCGATGCGTCCGTCGTCCCCGCTGGTGAGGGCGTTCGCCAGTCGCGGGTCCTGGCTCGCTCTTGCGCGGAGGGCCGCCAGGTCCGCACCGGTGAACGTCTCGGGGACGTGGAGGTCGGTGCCCTCGAGCAGGGCTCGTGCCTGCTCGTGCGGGTCCGGCCGGTCGGTGGGGGGCCGGGTCGTGAGGGTGATCCAGTACGGGTCCGGCCACAGCGTCGCCAGGACCAGGACCGGCGCGCGAGAGCGGTCGCGCAGGAGTTCGCGTAGTTCGGCCGCGACGCGTTCGCCGATCCCGGCCGGTTCCAGGTAGAACTGGGCCTCGTTGAGCCACACGACCGTGCGCGGCCCTACGGCGGACAGTTCGGCCACGGCGGCCTCGGGACGGCCCGGAGCGATGGGATGCCACAACCGCCACCCGTCCGGCACACCTTGCAAGGCTTCCCAGCAGGCGCGGGTCTTGCCGGTGGAGGACCCGGCCACCAACGTCACCATCACGCTCTCCCCACCCGCCGCGCGCCGCACCGCCTCGCCCAGCACCCTGTCGTGGTCGCGCGCGACGTACACCGGCAACACCGGCAACCGATCCCGCGCGTGCTCGGGTGCGTCGATCGCCCGGTGCACCTCCAACGCGAACGCGTCCGTGAAATCCCGAACCGGCCGACCCACGAAACCCCCGCCCCCGGACGCAGGTTCGACGGTGCGCGTCGTGTGGGGGCGTCCGGCGGGACGGCGCTCGCGCACCGCCTCGCCTCGCCGCCGCTCCCACGCCGCGACCGGTGTCGCAACGTAGGCGCGGTCGCGCCCGCGGGCCTCGTGCTCCAGCCAGGTCACCAGGAACGCGAACCGCACCGGATCGGCGGGCACGGCGCGTCCGTTGAACCACTCTCCGAGCGAGGTGGTGTTCAACTCCACCTCGGGCTGTTGCAGGGCGCCCTGGTGGACGAGTTTCTCGTAGGTGGGCGACCCGGCCCGTTTCCACAACTCCCACAGCGACCGCGCCAGTTCCGTCGCCTTGCCCCCCGCATCGCCCGCCACGAACCCCGACCTTCTCGCGTTGTCCGGTCCGGATCCGGTCCGGACGACCACCGGATAACCCGCGCACCCGGCCCCAGCAGCCTAGAGACGGACGACCGGCCCGGGGACCGTCGCCGGAAAAACGTCCGTGAGTGCTCGATGGGGCGACATGAACCCGCCCGGGGTTCACACCCACTCGGGGAGACCACCGTGAACGACGACCAACCCACCAACGCCCCCACCGTCGCGACCCGAAGCCGCCTGATGCGCGCCGCCCGCTCCCTCGCCGCAAGCGCCACCCGCGGCCTTGCCACTGGTGCCGGCAGCGCCACCGGCACCTGGATCATCTGGTGGATCACCCACCACTGATCCGGGGCCGAACCACCGTCGAACCGGTATCGACTCGGTGAGGGAGCCGGGGCGCGGGGAATCGACCCCGCGCCCCGGCTCGCGATCTCACCCCGAACCTCACACCTTCACCATCGCACCGAGCTGTCGTTGGCGGATGTGGCCGGTGGTCCCCGCGATCCGGTCGCGTTCGTCGTCGGTTTGTGGGTTCCGGGGTGTGTGCCGGTGCTGGTTCCCGGCGAGCGGGCCGGTGACGGAACGCTGTGGTCGACGGCCGGCGGCGCGCAACCAGGCTCATCACGTCGGACCATCGGGCGATTCCCTCCGCCAGCGCCCGGTTGTGGGAGGAACTGCTCAAATGCTGTTCAACACAGGACCGGATCGGTGCACGGACGCGGACTCGCCCGCACCGTCGGTCATCCCCACGCCGCGAAACGAGAACGCGAACGTCCCGTCCTCCAAGGCTGTACCGGCGCTTCGCACGGGCGAGTTCGGCACGAGCGCGTCCCCTCATGTGGGCACGCGCCTGCGGAGGAGTCCCACACGCCGCGCCCCCGGGCGGAATTCCTACCGCGCACCGAAGCAAACAACAAACCGATCGGCGGTCGATTCACCCCTCCAGGCGTATGGCGCCACCTGGCGATTTTCCATGGGCACCGACGTCGAGGCGTGGCCCACGCACCGAGTTCGAGGAGTCCGAGGAGACCGGCTCGACGAAGTTCAAGGAGACGACCCTCGCAGCCGGCGCGGGTCGGCTTCGACCTCAACGGACGAACACAAGGACCGGTCCCGGGCCTTGGTGCATATCGAGTCGCCCCGGCATCGGCGATCCGGTGCGCGTGCGGGGTCGGTCGGGTCACGGCCGCGCCGGCGGCCGGCCGCGCAGGGTCTTCCACTTCGCCAGGGCGCCCGCCATCTCCTGCTGAGCGAAGGCGAAGAAGTCGCGCATCTCCGCCATCCGGGCGCCCGCCTTCGTGTCGGGGCCGCCGAGGGGTTCGATACCCTTGTCGGTCGCGGCGATGAGCTGGGCGAAAAGGTGCTGCTTGGTCGCGGTGCCGGTGTACCAGGAGTCGTCGGGCAGCAGGTACAGGTCGCTGCGTGAGCCCAGCACCGATTCGCGGGCGACCAGGCCGACCTGGGTGAGGTAGCGGACCGCGCCCGAGATCGCGGCGGGGCTCGCGGCCAGTCGGTCGGCCAGCTCGCCCGCGGTCAGCCCGCGCTCCTCGGCCGCCATCAGGGTGATCAGTACGCGCGCGCTCATCCTGGGGAAGCCCCAGTCGGCGAACAGCATCGCCATCTGTTCGACGAAGTGCCGTGCGGCCTGCTCGTCGCGGCCGTCCGCCACGCTCACCAACTCCTCCGCCGTCGTGGTGCGCCACTCTCGCACACCCATCCGGATGACCTGTGTGCATTACATTATGAAGCTTCACAAACACGTGAAGTAACTGTAGCATCCGGGGCGTGAACGCAATCGATGTGATCCACACCTCAGGACTGCGGAAGCACTTCGGACGGGCGGTCGCCCTCGACGGCCTGGACCTGCAGGTGGCACCGGGTGAGGTGCACGGATTGCTCGGGCCCAACGGCGCGGGCAAGTCCACCGTTATTCGCGTCCTGCTGGGCCTGCTGCGCCGGGACGGTGGCATCGCCACCCTGTTCGGCGGCGACCCGTGGCAGGACGCCACGGCGCTGCACCGCAGACTCGCCTACGTGCCCGGCGATGTCAGCCTGTGGCCCAACCTGAGCGGGGGCGAGACGATCGACCTGCTCGGCTCGATGCGCGGCGGTCTGGACAAGGGGCGGCGGGACGCGCTCGTGGAGCGGTTCGAGCTGGACCCGAGGAAGAAGGGCCGGGCCTATTCCAAGGGCAACCGCCAGAAGGTGGCGCTCGTCGCGGCGCTGGCCTCCGAGGCCGAACTGCTCATCCTGGACGAGCCGACCTCCGGCCTCGACCCGTTGATGGAGGCGGTCTTCGGCGCGTGTGTGTCCGAGGCCAAGAACCGCGGCGCGACCGTCCTGCTGTCCAGCCACATCCTCAGCGAGGTCGAGGAACTCTGCGACCGGGTCTCGATCATCCGCGAAGGCCGCCGGGTCGACACCGGCACGCTCGACGAGCTGCGCCACCTCTCGCGCACCACCATCACCGCGACCGTGTCCCGGCCGGTGAGCGGCCTCGACACCATCGCCGGCGTGCACGACCTCCGGGTCGAGGGGCTCTCGGTGCGCTGCCAGGTCGACCCGGACGCGCTGGAGAAGGTGCTGCGCGTGCTCACCGACGCGGGTCTGGGATCGCTGGTCAGCCGGCCGCCCACGCTCGAAGAGCTGTTCATGCGCTACTACTCCGGGGAGCAGCGGTCCGGTCAGGCGCAGCCCGGCGAACGGCAGCCCGGGGCAAGGCAGTCCGAGGAACGGCAGTCCGTCGAAAAGCAGCGCGGCGAGCAGCAGTCCGAGGTCAAGCAGTGAGCGGCGGCAGCCTGGCCGGCCTGCGCGAGCTGTCCAAGCTCGCCTCCCGCCGCGACCGGATCATCCTGCCCCTGTGGGCGTACGCCCTGATCGGCAGCGTGGCCTCCACCGCGTACAGCATCAAGGGGCTGTTCCCCGACCAGGCGTCGCGGCAGACCTTCGTCGACGGGATCGGAGCCGCGTCCGGAGCGGCCGCGCTCTACGGGCGGATCACGAACACCTCGCTCGGCGCCATCACCACCTGGCGCTCGGCGGTGCTCGGCGCCGTACTGGCCGCGGTGATGTCCATCCTCCTCGTCGTCCGGCACACCCGGGCGGAGGAGCAGACGGGCCGTCAGGAACTGGTCGCCGCGGGCATCGTGGACCGGAAGGCGCCACTGGTCGCCGCGCTCCGGCTGGTGCTCTCGGTCAATCTCGGCGTGGGCGTGGTGATCGGCGCGATCCTGCCCGTCTTCGGCCTGCCGGTGGCCGGTGCCTTCGCCCTCGGCCTCTCGATGGCGGCGTGCGGCATCGTCTTCACCGGCGTCGCCGCCGTCTGCGCCCAGCTCTTCGAGGCCTCGCGCACCGCGAACACGGTCGCGCTCACTCTGCTCGGCGTCTGCTACCTGGTGCGCGCGGTGGCCGACATGAGTCACGGCGCCACCGGGCTGCTGTGGGCCTCACCGATCGGCTGGACCGAGCAGGTGCGGCCGTACGCGGGCGACCGCTGGCAGGTGCTGGCGGTCCCCGCGGCCGCGGCCGCCGGGCTGATCGCGCTGGCGCTACGGCTGCTGGATAGGCGGGACTTCGGCTCCGGTGTACTGCCCGCCCGACCCGGACCCGCCCAGGGGGGCGCCGACACCCGCGGCACCTTCGGTCTGGCCTGGCGGATGCACCGCGGCGCCCTGCTGGGCTGGGCGATCGGCGTCCTGACGGCGGCGCTGGTGTTCGGCTCCTTCGTCCGGGACGTGGACGTGCTCACCGGCAGTGACCGGGTGCAGCGGATCATGTCCGAACTCGGCGGTTCGCAGAACATGGCCGACGCGTATGTGTCCTCCGTCGTGGGCGTGTTCGCGATCATGGCGGCTGTCTTCGCGCTCAGCGTGATCGTGCGGGCCCGCGGCGAGGAAGCCGCCGGCCGGATCGAGCTCATCTTCGCCGGCACGCCGAGTCGCGCGCGCTGGCTGCTGAGCCATCTGGCGTTGGCGGTGGCCGGCGCCGTGGTGATCCTGGCCGCCGCCGGATTCGGCCTGGGCCTGTCCGCGGGGCTGGGCGCGCACGACGTGGGACGGATGTCGGGCAGAACCTTCGGCGCCGTGTTCGCGCAACTCCCGGCCGTCCTGCTGATCGTGGCGCTCGCGGTACTGGTGTTCGCCGCGTTCCCCCGCTGGACGGGCGTCGGGTGGGGCCTCCTGGGTCTCTTCGCCTTTTTGACCCTGGTCGGCCCGGAGTTGAAGGTCAGCCACTACGTGCTGGACATCTCGCCCTTCGCGCACGTGCCCAAACTCCCCGGCAACGCGGTCGCCGCGACGCCGCTGGTGGTGATGAGCGCGCTGGCGCTGGTCGGACTGGCCGCGGCCCTGGCCGCGTTCCGCCGCCGCGACCTGCTCGCGTGACCGGCATACCGAAGCCCGCCTGAGCCCTTCACCTTCGAAAAGAGCACGGCGCCAAGAGGCGCCCGGCCGGGAACCCCGGCCGGGTGCCCGCCGGTCCGTCCTACACGCCGATCGCCTGCGTGTGCGGCCCGGTGAACAGCGCGGAGGCCAACTGCGCCCGGTCGTTGACTCCGACCTTGCGGTACATCCGGGTCAGGTGCTGCTCCACCGTGCTGACCGTGATGTAGAGCAGTTTGGCTATCTCACTGTTCGTATGCCCCAGCGCGACCAGGTCGGCGACGCGCTGTTCCGCATCGGTGAGCAGCGCGGCCGGAGCCTTGGGTTCGGTGTCGGGCTGGTCGCGGTCCGTGGGAAGGAGCCTGCTCAACGGCTCCGCCTGGCACTTGTCCGCGATGATCCGCGCCTGGGAGCCGATCACCCGGGCCCGCCGCGTCTCGCCGACCGCGTTGTACATGTCGGTGAGGTCGGCCAGCGCGCGCGCCAACTCGTAGCGGTCCCCGCTCTCTTGCAGCGCGTCGACGGCCTGCCGCAGCAGCACCAGACGTCTGCGCGGCTCGTGCGTGGCCGCCAGCAGCCGCAGCGTCGCCCCGCGGGTGCGCGCCGAACCGCCACGCTCGCTGCGGCTCAACTGCTCCTCCAGGAGCGCGCGGGCGCGGTCCCGCTCACCCATCCGCAACCACGCCTCGCCCGCGTCGTTGCGCCACGCGATCAGACCCGGCACGTCCATGCCCCAGCGCGTCATCAGCTCACCGCAGCTCTGGAAGTCCGCCAGCGCCCCGTCCCAATCCCGGACCGCCATGCAGTACCGCCCGCGCGCGTGCAGGTAATGCAGCCCGGATCGGCTCTGCAGCATGGTCTCGGGTATCGGCAGGTAGAGCAGTTCCGCGGCCTCGTCCTCACGCCCCATCGAGGTGAGCGCGATCATCATGCTGGCCAGCGGAGAGCCGACGGCCGGTCCCCACTCACCGGTGGGCACGACGTCGAAGGAGGCGGTCGAGTGCAGGACGGCTCCGGGCAGATCGCCCAGGCGGATGCAGATCTCCGCCCGCAGCGCGTGCAGCCTGGCCTCGCTGCCCGGCTCGCCCCGCTCCTGCGCCGCGACGATCAACTCGTCGCAATACGGCCGCGCCAGCGCGGGCCGCTCCGCGTAGGTCAACGCGAGCAGCGCGCACTCGATCGTGTCCAGGTCGGTGCCGTGCAACCGGCTGCCGTGCAGGATCCTTTCGGCTTTGGGTACCGCGCGATGGGAAGCCTCCTGGGTCAGTACCGAGTCGAGCACGGTCGCCGCGTCGTAGCGGCGGCGGCTCTCGGTGGTGGAGGGCGTGCCGCAGAGTTCCTGCGGGTTCTCCTCGGTACTCGGCAGCAGCCCCAGCAGCGGGGTGTACGAACAGCGCATCCACAGCCGGGCGGCACGCAGTTCCATCACCGTCTCGGGGCCCGAGCACCGATCCGAGTCGGTCAAATGTTTCAACGCCTCGGTGGCGGCCTCGAAACGACCGTCCCACAGCAGCGCTCTGACCACGGCCAGCGTCTCCCCGCTGCCCAGACAGCCGGTATGCACCGCCTGCAGGAGGCCGGGGATCTGCTGCTCGGCGATGCCGGGCCCCATCCGTCGCTCCACGCGCAGCAAGGCCACCCGAATCCGGGCCAGTTCCTTCCGGTTTCCGCTCAGCGTGCAGGCCAGGCGCAGGTATTCGATCGCCTTGACACCCCGACCCTCGGACAGCGCCGACGAGGCGGCCGCGTCGAGCGCGGACACCGACCAGGACGTACGCAACCCCTGTCCCGCCAGGAGGTGTTCGGCGACCACGGCGGCGGACGCGCCTTCGGCGTAGCGCAGTTCGGCCGCGTCCCGGTGCAGTGCGGCGGTGGCCGCGGGGCCCAGGTCCGCCAACACCGCCGAGGCCGCCCCGGGATGCCGGAAGCGACCCTGCTCCAGCAGACCCGCGGTGTCGAGCGCCGCCAGGCACCGCGTCACCTCGCCCGCCTCCAGGCCCAACAGTCGGGCGATCGGCTCCGGCGTACCCAACACGGCCAGTGCCCGGGCGACCGGCTCGGCGGGTGACGGGCTCCGGTGCAGACACGAGAGCATCGCCCGCGTGTAGCCCGCGGTCGACGCGGCGTGCCCACCGAGGCGGCAGTCCTCGAGGACCCCGTCGAGCAGCAGCGGATTGCCGCCGCTCACCCGCAGCGCCCACACCGCGGCCCGCTCCGCGACGCCGGTGCCGAGCCGGGCCGCCGCCGTATCGCGCACCTGATCCAGGTCGAGCGGCGGCAGCCGGACCTCGCGAGCGTGCGGCAACCGAAGCAACTGCTCGACGAATTCCGCGCATCGGTCGTCGGGAGGGTCGCCGTGACTGAACACCGCGAGCAGCGGGGTGTTGTGCATGCGGCGTGCCAGATAGGCGAGACAGGCGATCGAGGCCGGGTCGGCGTGTTGGACGTCATCGACCACCAAGGCCAGCGGCCGGGGTCCGGCCAGGCCGAGCAGAACCCCGCACAGGGACTGGACGATCTGGGCGTCCACCGTGGACAGTCGCGCCGGCGATTCCCCCGGCGAGGCCGTCAGGTACGCCCTGCCGATCGCCAGCAACTGGTTCACCTGCTCGCCGACCGGGGCCGACGGCGAGGCTTCCTGGAGTAGTTGGGCGATCACCCCCAATGGGATGCCGGCCTCGGACTCGGACGCCACGGCTGGGAGCACCAGCCCACCGGCCGCACGCACCTGTTGGGTGAACGTGGCCAACAGTGTCGTCTTGCCCATGGCCACGGGGCCGCTGACGACGGCGATCCCGCTTTCGCCGACCAGCGATCCGGCCAGTAGACCGGCCATGATCGCGCTCGCTTCCGAACGCTCCCGCGCGCTCACGTTCCGGTCTCATCGCGGACGGCGCGGACCCACACGGGGCTGTCTCGGGTCCGGGTTCTGATGAGCGGAGTCAGTCTCGCGCACAGGGTGTATCGGCTCTCGATGGTCTCCATGTACCTTCCTTCACGCTAGTGATGGGGACACGAAAACGCCGACGGGTGCCACGCTGCCGCACCGAGGTTCCGGTGCCCGACTGCGCAGCCGGCCCTCGACTGCCTCGACAGAGGTCGCGTTGTGGTCGCTGGGGGTTACCGTGAGATCACAGTAGCAGGGCTATCGGGGCCGTTCGAGGTTCCTTGACGTAAGCCTGATGTGGGCCGAAACACGTCCGCAGATCGGGTATGTCGCCCATTCCACCGGCCGGTCGGCCGGTCCGGCGCCGCCGCCGGTCACCGGCGCGCGGCATCCGTCCCACCGCGCCCCCGCATTGCTCCCCTTGAGCTCCCGTGCAGGTCAACCCCCCCATCGCGGTGTGCCCCGGGGTGGTTAGGGGTGGCAAACAGGGGTGGTGCCCGATCGGCAGGTGATCGAACACTGGGACGTGTGAGAGCGGCTTCTCGGTTCGGCGGTCGGCGGTGACGCAGGCGAGCCGCCGATCCCGCGCGACGCGGCCTCGCGGACCGCACCGTTTCACCGGCGAGGGGCCGACCGGTCCGGTCTCCGCGCCCGCAACTTCGCCGCTGCCCTGCCCGGAAGGAGTCGGCGTGCCCGACGAGGTGACCCGCAAGGCCCTGGCGCTCGAATACTGCCGCCGGATGAACGCCGGCGATGTCGAGGGCGTCCTGGAACTGTTCGCCCCCGACGTGGTGTTCGAGGACCCGGTCGGCTCCGGCGAGCAGGTGGGCCGGGAAGCGCTGCGCGCGCACATCACCCGGGCCGTCGTCGACGACCGCGCGCAGGAACGCCCCGGCACACCGGTGGCCGCCCACGACGGCGAGACCGTGGTGCTGCCGGCCACCGTCGAACTGCGTCCGCGCAGCTACCCGAAGCGGATCTCGATCTCGATCATCGGCATCGTCCGCTTCCGGGAGGACGGCCTGGTCAAGGACTTGCGCGCGTTGTGGGGCGACACGGACATGAAGGTGCTCGGCTGACCGAGCCGCCGGCCACCCCGGCCCCGCGACGCGCGAACCCGCGAAGCAATCGCCGGAGACCGCGACACCCCGCCGACAGGAAGGATCACGAGATGACCGAGGTTCCGGCCGCGGCCCAGCCGTTGCCCGTCACGCGCACCACGCCACTGGACCCGCCGCCGGAGCTGCTGGAGCGTCAGCGCGCGTGCCCCGTCGACCGGTTGCGCTATCCCGACGGCAGCGAGGGCTGGCTCATCACGGGGTACGACCAGGTCCGTGCGGCCCTGGCCGACCTGCGCTTCAGCTCACAAAAGGACCTGCTGCGCTCGCCGATCCAGGCGCAGGAGCCCACCCCGGCCAAACCAGGGTTCTTCGTCTACACCGATCCGCCCGAGCACACCAGGTATCGCCGCCTGCTCACCGGCCTGTTCACGCTCCGCCGGATGAATCAACTGGCCGAGCGCGTAAGGGAGATCGCCGACGACGCGCTGGACGCCATGGCGGAGGCCGGCCCGCCGGTCGACCTGGTGCCCGCCTTCGCCCTGGCCGTCCCGTCGCTGGTGATCTGCGAACTCCTGGGCGTCCCCTACGAGGACCGCGACGTCTTCCAGCACAACTCCACCGTCATCCAGGACACCAACACCCCGATCGAGCAGGCCTACGCCGCACTCGAGGCGATGCAGAAGTACCTCAGCGGACTGGTCGAGCGGCGCCGCGGCCCCGAGCCCTCCGACGACATGCTCGGCGGTCTTGCCGCGCACGAGGAGCTGACCGTGGAGGAGGTCACCAACATCTGCTTCCTGCTGCTGGCCGCAGGGCACGAGACCACCGCCAACATGCTCTCGCTCGGCACCTACGCGCTGCTCACCAACCCCGATCAACTCGCCATGCTGCGCGCGGGCGAGACCACGATGGAGAGCGCCGTCGAGGAGCTGATGCGCTACCTGACGGTCAATCACTACGGTCCGATCCGCGGCGTCCTCGAGGACTTCGAGTTCGAGGGCTGTCCGATGCGGGCCGGCGAGACGGTCACCCTGTCGGCCTTCGCGGCGAATCGGGACCCCAAGCACTACGCCGACCCCGACCGCCTCGACTTCGCCCGCGGCGGCCGCGGTCAACTCTCCTTCGGACACGGCATCCACCAGTGCATCGGCCAGCAACTGGCCCGGATCGAGATGCGGATCGGCTTCGAGGCCCTCTTTCACCGCTTCCCCGGACTGCACCTGGCCGTACCGAAGGAAGAGGTCCGGATGCGGGACACCATGCTGATCTACGGCGTCGCCTCGATGCCGGTCGCCTGGTAGCCGGGCCGATGCGAATCGACGTGGATCGCGAGCAGTGCTGCGGCGCCGGGATGTGCGCGCTGGAGGCACCGGAGGTGTTCGATCAGGACGAGACCGACGGCCTGGTCGTCCTGATCCTGGCGGAGCCGCCCGGCGAACTGCACGAAGCCGTCCGCGAGGCGGCCAGGCTCTGCCCATCGGGGGCGGTCGAGCTCGCCGAGTAAAACCCCGGCCCCATCGGGCGGGTCGTGGGCAGGGCCGCCGCGAATCGCCGTATTCGACGGCGCGGCCCAAACGGCAGTGCGTCAGGGAAGTGATCGGCAAGCGCCTCCGGGAGGACCCGGCGGGCCTGCGGCGGGCCACAACCGCGACCGGCTGAGAACTGAGGGGCTTGACATGGTACGTGGGGACCGTCCCGGCATCGAAACGTCCGCGAACGGGCATTCCGGTCCAAGCCGGCACGAGCCGATCGCCGTGGTCGGCATTTCGTGCCGGCTGCCCGGCGTGCACGGGCCGGCGGATTTCTGGCGGCTCCTGCGCGAGGGCGCCGACACCATCGGGCCTCCCGCCGCGGATCGACCGGGCATCGGCGGCGTGTCCGGTCGGGGGTCCTTCCTCGCCTCGGTCGACGGCTTCGACCCGTCCTTCTTCGGCATCTCCGGGCGCGAGGCCGCCGCCATGGACCCCCACCAGCGCCTGATGCTGGAACTGAGCTGGGAGGCCCTGGAGGACGCGGGCACGGTGCCCGCCACGCTGGCCGGCACCCGAACCGGCGTGTTCGTGGGCGCCTTCTCCGACGACTACTCGCTGCTGCTCCAGGCCGACGGCCCGGACGCGGTGACCGCGCACAGCACCACCGGCCTGCACCGCAGCATCATCGCCAACCGCGTCTCCTACTTCCTGGGTGCGGGCGGCCCCAGCCTGACCGTGGACACCGGCCAGTCCTCCTCCCTGGTCGCCGTGCACATGGCCTGCGAGAGCCTGCGCTCCGGCGAATCCGAGACGGCCCTGGCCGGCGGGGTCAACCTGATCCTGACCCCGCAGTCCACCGACCGCATGGAGCGCTTCGGCGCGCTGTCCCCGGACGGACGCTGCTACACCTTCGACGCCAGGGCCAACGGCTACGTCCGCGGCGAAGGTGGCGCGGTGCTGGTGCTCAAGCCGCTGCGGCGCGCGCTCGCGGACGGCGACCGGATCCACTGCCTCCTGCGCGGCAGCGCCGTCAACAACGACGGCGGCGGCGCGACGCTGACCGCGCCCAGCGTGACCGCGCAACAGGACGTGCTGCGCCGGGCGTACGAGCAGGCGGACGTGGACCCGGCCCGGGTCGGCTACGTCGAGTTGCACGGAACCGGCACCAGGCTCGGGGACCCGGTCGAGGCCGCCGCGTTGGGCGCCGTCCTGGGAGCCGCCCGGAACGCCGATTTCCCCCTGCCGGTGGGCTCCGCGAAGACCAACGTCGGCCACCTGGAGGCCGCGGCCGGGGTGATCGGCCTGGTGAAGACGGCCCTGGCACTGTCCCACCGGGAAATCCCGGCCGGCCTGAACTACGCGGAGCCCCATCCCGACATCCCGTTGGCCGAACTGCGCCTGAAGGTGCCGACGGAGCCGACCGCGTGGCCGGCCGTAGCGGGATTGCGGATCGCCGGGGTGAGCTCGTTCGGCATGGGCGGGACTAACTGCCACGTCGTGCTGTCCGAGGCCGAGGCGGACACAACCACCGGCACCGGAGCCGGAGTCCCGGCTTCGGCCGCGGGGGCCCTGCCCCTGGTCGTCTCCGGCCACACCGATCAGGCGTTGCGCGCACAAGCCGGCCGACTCGCCCGCTTCGTCACGGACCGGCCGGACCTCGGCCTGCCCGACCTCTCCTACTCGCTCCTGTCGGCACGGTCCTCGCTCGCGCATCGCGGCGTAGTGATCGCGGGCGGCCGGGCCGAACTGGTCGAGGGCCTGAGCGCGCTCGCCGCCGGGGAACCGGCGCCGGGCGTGGTGACCGGGGTGGCGCGATCCGCCGGCCGCACGGTGCTGGTCTTCCCCGGTCAGGGTTCGCAGTGGCTGGGGATGGCCGCCGACCTGCTGGACTCCGCACCGGTCTTCGCCGAGCGGATCGCCGACTGCGAGGCGGCGCTCGCGCCGTACGTCGACTGGTCGTTGACCTCGATCCTGCGCTCGGAGTCCGACGACTGGCTGGAGCGGGTCGACGTCGTACAACCCGTGCTCTGGGCGGTGATGGTCTCACTCGCCGGGCTCTGGGCCTCGTTCGGCGTGCGGCCCGCCGCGGTGGTCGGCCACTCCCAGGGCGAGATCGCGGCCGCGTGCGTCGCCGGCGCGCTCTCGCTCGACGACGGCGCGAAGGTCGTCGCGCTGCGCAGCAAGGCGCTCCTCGACCTGTCCGGCCGAGGCGGCATGGCGTCGGTCGGCGTCTCGGCCGACCGGATCACCGAACTGATCGCACCGTTCAAGAAGCGGCTGTCGGTCGCCGCGGTCAACAGTCCGGCATCCGTCATCGTCTCGGGCGAGCCGGGCGCCCTGGACGAACTCCTCGCCATCTGCGCGGCACAGGGAATCTGGGCACGGCGCGTCCCGGTCGACTACGCCTCGCACTCCACCCAGGTTTCCAGGATCCGCAAATCCCTGCTGCGAGCCCTGGCCGGGATCGAGCCGCGCACCTCGCACACCCCCTTCCACTCGTCGGTGACCGGCGAACTCCTGGACACCGCACGCCTCGACGCCCAGTACTGGTACACCAACCTGCGCCAGACCGTCCGCTTCGAGGACGCGATCAGGACCCTGCTCGCCGGGGGACACGACGTCTTCATCGAGTCCAGCGCCCACCCGGTCCTGACCACGGGCATCCTGGAGACGATCGAGGACACCGGGTCGGACGCCGTCGCGTTCGGAACCCTGCGCCGCAACCACGGTGGTTCCGAGCGCTTCCGCACCGCCCTGGCCGAAGCGCACGTGCGCGGCGTCACGGTCGACTGGCGCCCGGTCCTCGGGGCCGGGGCGCGCCGGGTCGACCTGCCCACCTACGCGTTCCAGCGCGAACGCCACTGGCTGGGCGGCACGACCGAGACGCCCGCCGACACCGGGCCGACACGGTCCGCGTGGGCCGACCGCCTTGCGGGGCTGCCCAGGGAGGGCCGGGAACAGGCCGTCCGCGACCTGACGTTCGCGCACGCCGCGACCGTGCTGGGGCGTCCCGCGCTCGGGCCGGCCGACGTCGAGCAGACGTTCAAGGACCTGGGCCTGGACTCGCCGAGCGCCGTCGAATTCCGCAACCGGGTCAACACCGACGCCGGGCTTCGGCTGCCGACCACGCTGGCCTACGACCACCCCACGCCGGCCGCCGTCGCGCGCCACCTCGTCGCGCTGGTCGTCGACGCCGCGCGGGATCGTCCGGGCGTCGACCCGGCCGCCGCCCACAGTCCCGGGCTCGACAGCGGGCCGGAGCACCCGGCCGGACGGCCGACCGACGACGACCCGATCGCCATCGTCGGCATGGCCTGCCGACTGCCCGGTGGGATCGGCTCACCGGAGGACCTGTGGCGACTCGTGGCCGCGGGCGGGGACGCCATCACGCCGTTCCCCGAGGACCGGGGCTGGGACCTGGCGGGACTGTACGACCCGGAGGTCGACTCCGGCTCGGACTCCTCGAAGGTGGGCACCAGTTACGCCCGGCACGGCGGCTTCCTGGCCGGCGTCGCCGACTTCGACGCGGGCTTTTTCGGGATCTCGCCGCGTGAGGCGCTGGCGATGGATCCGCAGCAGCGGCTGCTCCTGGAAACGTCTTGGGAGGTCTTCGAGCGGGCCGGCATTGACCCGGCCGCGCTGCGCGGCAGTCGGACCGGTGTGTTCGTCGGCGCGATGAACCAGGACTACGGCGCGCGGCTGGACGAGGCCGCCAACGGCTCCGAGGGCTATCTACTCACCGGGAACACCGGCAGCGTCGTCTCCGGACGCCTGGCCTATACGTTCGGCTTCGAGGGGCCCGCCGTCACCGTGGACACCGCGTGCTCGTCGTCCCTGGTGAGTCTGCATCTCGCCGTGCAGGCACTGCGTGCCGGCGAGTGTTCGATGGCCCTGGCCGGCGGCGTGACGGTGATGTCCACACCCGGCATGTTCGTCGAGTTCAGTCGCCAGCGTGGTCTGTCGCCGGACGGTCGGTGCAAGGCGTTCTCGGCCGCCGCGGACGGTACGGGCTGGTCCGAGGGT